>CAIWXY010000103.1 GCA_903916775.1 uncultured Actinomycetes bacterium | reverse complement strand
TGCAGCAACGGATGTAATTGACAAGAAGAAGATGCGATTAAGCATGGCGACTTCGATACCGATATCGGCTACTTTGCGCGCCTTTGAGCTAAACGATTTTCTCTCGGTCTCTGGTTCTCCATAAAGTGAAACCAGTAGAGCGCCTGAAACGTTAAAGCGTTCTGTCATGGTGGATGACATCTCGGCATTGATATTAAATGAATCTCGAGTGAGATCAGCAATTTTCTTGCCCACCCATTTTGTCGGAAAGAGAAAGAGCGGAAGGAGCGCGAGGGCAAGTAAGGTAATTTGCCACGAGAGGATGAACATTGCGCCTGCTACCAAACTGAGAGTCAGGATATTGCTGATCACACCAGAGAGCGTATCTGTAAAAGCATTTTGGGCGCCGATCACATCTGAATTGATACGAGATATGAGGGCGCCAGTTTGAGTACGAGTGAAAAATGAGATGGATTGACGCTGAACATGTTCAAAAACTTGAGAGCGCATCTGGAAAATAAGGCCTTCGCCGATACGTGCAGAAAACCAGCGACCAGTGAGATTCGTCAACATATCTATGATCGCAAGGAATCCTACGAGTAATGCGAGTTCAGTGACCAGGCGCCCTTTGTGAGGTATTACCCCATTGTCGATGAGAGACTTAAGAAGCAATGGGGCTGCCACCGTAAGAAGTGAATCTATAACGACCGTGACGAGAAAGCATGCGAGATAGAACTTAAAGGGCTTGGCGAACTGCCAAATCCTGCCGATGGTTCCATCCTTAAGTTTTACATTCTTAACTGATTGGTCTCTCGTGAGAGAACGTAGGGCTGCTCTATTTCCGCCACCGCCGCCAGCTGCTCGCATAGACATCTAGTACGTAGGTCCTTCCGAGATCTCATCAAACGAGTAGCGACAAATCAAACAGTGAATCCGATGGCGCGTAGTTGTTCGCGGCCATCGTCAGTAATCTTATTTGGACCCCAAGGTGGCATCCATACCCAGTTAATATGAACATCGCTTGTAATGTTGGAGAGCACTGTGCGAGCTTGCTCTTCGATAACGTCTTGAAGAGGACACGCAGCTGAAGTAAGAGTCATTTGAAGTACGGCGATGTTGCCTTCTTCCACGCTCATGTCATAGATCAACCCGAGGTCGACAACATTGATGCCGAGCTCCGGATCGATAACGTCCTTCAGCGCTTCAGTCACCTGATCGATCGTAGCTAATTGTTCGCTCATTGCTCTCTCCTCCAACTTATATCAGCTTGTATTGCTGCATCTTTAAATGCCATCCAACCCAACAACGCGCATTTTACGCGTGCTGGAAATTTTGAAACGCCGGCAAGGGCAATAGCGTCCTCAAGTACATCTTCATTCCCGACCATAGCTCCTTTGCTTGCCATAAGAGCTGAAAACTCATCCAGAATACTAAATGCCTGATCGACACTCTTCCCCACAACCAAATCGCTCATAATCGAAGAGCTTGCTTGCGAAATCGAACATCCAACGCCGTCCCAGACGAGATCGGTGATGATGCCATTGGAAACAGCCAGCGAGAGAGTGATCTCATCGCCACAGCTTGGATTGACGTGGTGCACCTGAATTGCTCCGGTAGGCAATCCTTTGTGATGAGGGTTCTTGTAGTGATCCAAGATCACCTCTTGATATAAGGAATCTAGCTCCATTTAGCGCTTCCTAAAATAGTCACGAGCCGCAGTTACAGACTCAAGCAGAACATCAACATCGCTCATATCGTTGTAGAGATAGAAGGATGCGCGGGTTGTACCGCTCACGCCTAACTTACGAATAAGGGGCCATGCGCAGTGGTGGCCGGTGCGTACCGCAACGCCAAATTGGTCCATCACCTGCCCAACATCGTGTGGGTGTAAACCATCAATAACGAAGGAGATTACTCCCCCGCGCTGCTCGAGTGACTGTGGCCCAAGAATCTTCACATCTGCAATCTCGCGCAGTCCATCAAGTGCGCGTTTGGTGAGTTGGAGTTCCCACTCGTGAATCTTCTCAAGTCCCACACTCTGCAAATATTTCAAACCTGCAGCAAGACCAACAGCCTGTGCCATATTGGGTACGCCGGCTTCAAACCGCTTCGGTGCATCTGCCCATGTTGCATCTGTCATCGTGACAGAATCAATCATGGAGCCACCAAAAAGCATCGGTTGCATTCCGTCCAACAGATCAGACTTTCCCCATAAGACGCCAACGCCGGTAGGGCCGAGAGCCTTATGTCCAGAAAAGGCAAGAAAATCGATTCCAAGTTCACGCGGAGCAACTGGCATATGCGGAACTGATTGGCACGCATCTAAAACAAAGAGTGCACCTACTGCATGGGTCGCAGAAATAATTGGCGCGATATTTGGAATAGAACCTAGAACATTTGATTGATGCGTGATTGCAACAATTTTGCATTTCTCAGTGATAACCGATGAGATATTTGAAAGATCGAGTGAGCCATCTTCTTGCACACTAAACCATTTGAGCACTGCTCCAGTGCGCTTAGCGAGCTCCTGCCATGGAATCAGATTGGCATGGTGCTCTAGTTCGGAGAGAACAATTTCATCACCAGGTCCAACACAACGTGCGCTTCGTGGATTTCCAAATGCATAGGCAAGAATGTTGAGACTCTCCGTTGCGCTCTTGGTGAAAATTATTTCCTCAGAGTCGACGCCGAGAAATTCGGCAACATCGCTTCGTGCCCCGTCAAAAGCTTCGCTCGCCCGCTCAGCAAGGAGGTAGCTTCCGCGATGAACTGCAGCGTTGCTCGTGTAGTAAAAATTACTCTCGGCTTCTATGACGCTCCGTGGCTTTTGAGAAGTTGCACCGCTATCTAGAAATACCAAGCGCTTTCCCCCACGCATCGATTGCTCGAAGATGGGGAAATCTGCCTTGATGGCAGCTACATCCAAAACGCTTTTCATAACTGGTGCGTGCTTCTTTCTTTGCGAGGTTTGTTAAGCAGGCAGGTATTCCGCGTAACCGTTTTCTTCGAGCTTATCTGCAAGCTCCGGCCCGCCTTCTTCGACGATGCGGCCGCCCGCGAATACGTGAACGAAGTCAGGTTTGATGTAACGCAAGATGCGTGTGTAGTGAGTAATCAGCATAATTCCAAGATCTTGATTCGACTTCACTCGATTGACGCCTTCAGAGACGATGCGAAGCGCATCCACATCAAGACCAGAATCTGTCTCATCCAAGATTGCAATCTTTGGCTTAAGGAGCTCCATCTGCAAGATTTCATGGCGTTTCTTCTCTCCGCCAGAGAATCCTTCATTAACGTTGCGATCCGCAAAAGCCGGATCCATGCTGAGCTCTGACATCGCTGTCTTTACTTCACCAACCCAGGTGCGAACTTTTGGAGCTTCCCCGCGAATCGCAGTTACAGCAGTGCGCAGGAAGTTAGAGACAGAAACTCCAGGAACTTCTACCGGGTACTGCATGGCCAAGAAGAGGCCTGCTTTAGCGCGCTCATCGACTGTCATAGCGAGTACATCGACGCCATCAAGTGTGACGGTGCCGCTGGTAATTGTGTACTTAGGGTGACCCGCGATTGAGTAAGCCAGAGTCGATTTACCAGAACCGTTAGGTCCCATGATCGCATGAGTCTCTCCGCTATTGATGGTGAGATCTACGCCTTTGAGAATCTCCTTCGAGCCTTCTTCGGTTGTAACGCTGACATGTAAATCCTTGATGATTAATGTGCTCATTATTTTCCGCTCTCTTCTGTTTTCTGAGAAATTGTGACTACATCGCCATTACGTGTGACGCTAAAAGTTTCTAGTGGTGCAACCGCTGGTGGGGTTAAGGCCGCGCCGGTGCGCAGATCAAATTCGGCGCCGTGTAACCAGCACTCGATCTTGCCATCTGTAATTTCGCCTTCAGAAAGCATGGCATCGGCATGAGTGCAAAGATCGGAGACCGCAAAGACCTCTTCACCAATGCGTGCCACGCATACCTTTTTGCCATCTAAGTCGATTTGATGTGGCTTGCCTT
>CAIWXY010000102.1 GCA_903916775.1 uncultured Actinomycetes bacterium | reverse complement strand
CGTCTAAGACGTTCATGGGTAGTCCTTTTCGTTTATCAAATTCGTTAATGAAGGTAGCTCACTCGAAGCCCGTATCTTGCCATAAAGGGGGGTTCAAGGGCTAATTGGTGAATTAGCCCGGAATAGGAAGGCGCTAATTCACCAGTTAGCTTATTTCGGAGACCAGTTAGCCTATTTCGGAGACCAGCTGAGCGTGGAGCGCAGGTCCGGCAGCGATCACCATCTCCTCGCCCTCTATCCCGCCATTTCGACCGGTGACCACGGCTCCGGCCTCGCGGCAGATCAGAACCCCTGCGGCCAGATCCCACTCCTTCAGATCCCGCTCAAAATAGGCGTCCACCGAGCCGCTGGCCACATTGCAGAGATCCACTGCGGCAGCCCCCAGGCGTCGAATATCGCGAACTCGTGGAATCAGGTCAGCGATGAAGATTGCCTGCTCTTTCCGACGCTCGGTGTTGTATGAAAATCCGGTGGCGATTAGAGCCGAGCCCAATTCGATGGGGTCATTCACCCTGATTGGGCGACCATTCTTAAATGCCCCGCCGCCTCGGGTTGCATGCCAGAGCGAGTTAACAGTCGGGGCATAGACCAGCCCCATAAGAACTCCTTGGTCGTCTTTGGCAGCGATGCTGATATTCCATCCTGAAAGATCGTAAAAATAATTGACTGTGCCATCGATTGGGTCGATCACCCATGTGATCCCGCTCTTGGATTCGCGCTGCGTATCCTCTTCGCCAACAATGCCATCGTCGGGGCGAGCGGCAAGAATTTCGCGCACGATCAAAGCCTCACTGGCATGGTCCATATGTGTTGCAAAATCTCTGGCCGAACTCTTCTGATTGATTGTTAAATTTTCGGGGCGGTCAGTCAGCATCTCACCAGCTTTTTGGGCAATCGAACGGGCGATCGCAAGTAGCTCTTGGGCTAATTCAGGTGAGGTCATAGCCCTAAACCTAGATTTAGAAAGTCATCTCTGCAACCCACCGCGCTACACACGCCATATCTCTGTGATGCGCAAGGAAATGTGGCACTCTTTGCCTCGTGAGTGATCTAAAACTAATTGGCCGTTCCGAAGATGGAAGCGAACTCGAACTTAAAGACCAAGAAGGTGCCACATATACCCTTCGAATCAGTGATCATCTTCGTTCGTTAGTGAATCAGCCACGCTTGGTTGCCGTGAGTAGCCCCAATGATCAGACTCAAGTAGTTACTGTAAAAGAAGTCCAAGCGCGTTTACGTAGTGGTGAGAGCGCTGATTCACTCATGCGCACCACAGGCTGGTCAGCTGAGAAAATTGAGAAGTTCTCTGGTCCTATCATGCAAGAACGTGCGTACATCATCGAATTAGCACTAGCTGCACATCTCACCAAAGAAAAGCACTCACCAACTCTGGCCACAGCAACGATTGCCCAACTCTCCCCACGTGGAGTCGATATGGATCTCGTTGAATGGAATACCTGGCGCAAAGAAGATGGCTCGTGGAACATCATCGTGATGTATCCACTCAAGGATGGTGGCCAAGGCGAAGCTCATTGGAACTTCGAGCTTGCAAGCCGCACGCTCGAAGCGGAAGATGATGGGGCACTATGGATCAGTGGCGAAGAACGTATCGCCCGTCCATCTCTACCGACACACGGGATGGTATTTCCGTCAGAGACCGCTGCGCCTCGCTTAGTAGCTGTTCGTGAAGAGATCGAAACAATTCGTATTACAACTACTCCGACATCTACAACATCGTCAGCAACTACATCGACAAATACGCTCGAGACAATCTTTGATAGCGCGCCGCATAATCCATCGAAGAACGCATCGGATGCAAACGAGGAAATTCCGGCTGATGCAAAACGTGATGGCGTAACTAAGCGCCTAAAAATCCCATCATGGGATGACATTATGTTTGGAAGCAAGTCTGATACTAAATCAGATACTAAATCAGATAACTCATCAAATAAGGACGCCGAGTAACGGTATATCGCGTTCAGCCGGCGTCAACCCGCCGTGCTGACCAATGATTGAACTCTCCTGAATACTTCTTGCTGGGTCAATTAATACACAATCGTCATTAGCAATAGCTAAGAGATTGCCCATGCGTTCAACACTTGCATCGCTCACATCGCCGCCAAAAAGGCCCGCAGCGATTGCATCGCGCTGTGAATAAACCATCGCGCGATCCCCTAAATACTCGCGCCACGTTGCTACCGCTTCATCCTCGCTACCGCTCTCGAGGTAAATGTGTCGCATGCGAGGCTCGCCACCAATCAGGGTCACGTTATTCATCAGCGGATTACCTTCGCCAAGAATAATTTTTTCACCAGCATTGACCATCCCATGATCGGCGCTCAGATAGAACTGCGAGTTTCGTGGCAACTCATTGACAAGTCGTATTACCAAATCTGCCACCGTCTTGAGGGCAATCAACCACTGTTCACTTCCTTCACCGAAATTGTGTCCAGCGTGATCAAGAATGTTTGTATAGACATAGACAAATGAGTTGGGTTCAGCGAGCGCAGACTTCGCAGCGCTGACCATCTCAGGAATGTGGTTGGCCGCAAGATACGTAGCACCTCGTAATGAAGCTTGCGTGAAACCTGTATCTGCATAGCGCTTATCTCCTACGGTGGAGACGTTAAGCCCAGCATCACGAGCGCGCTCAAAGAGAGTTGGTGTGCGCTGCCAAAACAATGGATCTACTTTCGGATCCCACTTAAGCGCATTGAACAATCGTCCAGGAGTTCCACTCCCCGGCACTTTCACTGTGTATCCCAACATTCCATGCACTCCCGGCTCTACGCCCGTACCGAGAGAAGTCAGATTGGTAACCGTGGTTGTTGGAAAATGAGATGCGAGCTCGCCGTGATTGTTGAGTTGGGCAAAAATCGGAAATTGATCGCCGTAGCGGGCAAGCCCATGAGCTCCCAATCCGTCTACAAGCAAGAGACATGTTCGACGTGCCGGTGAAAGGGCGAGTGAATTCACAGCGCTAGCCAGGCCAAGTGAGGCAAATATCGATTGTGAGAGATCTGACAGAGATGGGCTATCTGAGCGGTAATTCACGGTCTGCCACCTTGCGTCAGGATAGTTTGCGGATAGTTTCAGGGCTCACCTCCCAAGTCTGCCTTAAGTTGCGTGGCAAGATACGCGACATGGCCCGTACCCCTAAAGCCGTTCTGCCGAAGGCTGGCGAGAACCCAGGCAAGATTATCGATATCGACGTCTCAGCTGAGATGTCAGAGTCCTTTTTGGAATACGCCTATTCCGTTATTTACTCACGCGCGCTTCCTGATGCACGCGATGGTCTAAAGCCGGTTCAGCGCCGCATCCTGCACATGATGTTCGATATGGGTCTTCGCCCAGATAAAGGACACGTCAAGTGCGCCCGAGTTGTCGGTGAAGTCATGGGTAAGTTGCACCCACACGGAGATGGAGCGATCTATGACGCAGCTGTTCGCCTCGCCCAACCTTTCACTACTCGTCTTCCGCTGATCGATGGTCATGGCAACTTCGGTTCACTCGATGCTGGCCCAGCTGCCATGCGTTATACCGAGGCTCGCTTAGCCCCTGCCGCTATGGCGATGGTGGATGAGGCCGATGAAGACACTGTTGATTTTGGTGGCAACTACGATGGCCAACTTCTTGAGCCACTTGTACTGCCAGCCGCATTCCCAAATCTCTTGGTGAATGGAGCAACTGGTATCGCCGTAGGTATGGCAACCAATATGCCTCCTCACAATCTTGGCGAGGTAATTGCCGCGACCAAACATTTGATCGATAACCCCAAGGCCACTCTTAAAGCTTTGATGAAGTTTGTTCCCGCTCCAGATTTCCCAACAGGTGGCGAGATCGTAGGTCTTGAAGGTGTAGCTGATGCCTACGCGAATGGCCGTGGCTCATTTAAGGTCCGAGCAACTGCTGTTATCGAAAAAGTGACTACTCGCAAGCAAGGCATCGTCATCACAGAGTTCCCTTTTAACATCGGACCAGAAAAAGTAGTCGAGAAGATCGCGGATCTTGTTAAGGCTAAAAAGATTCTTGGTATTTCAGATATCGTCGATCTCTCCGATGGTCAGCAAGGCACAAAAGTCGTTATCGAAATTAAAAACGGATACGAGCCAGAAGAGATCCTCGAAAAACTCTACAAGCTCACTCCGATGGAAGATCAATTCTCAGTCAACGCTGTTGCACTCGTTAATGGTCGCCCTCAAACCCTAGGTCTCAAAGAACTACTTCAGGTCTTCATTGATCACCGCGTAGAAGTTGTTCGTCGTCGCTCCGAATTTCGTAAGGCAAAGGCTGAAGGTCGCCTTAACTTGGTCGAGGGGCTACTCAAGGCAATTATCGATATCGACAAGGTCATCAAGATCATCCGGGCTGCTGAAGATGCTGCAGAGGCCAAAGAAGCGTTGATCAAGAGCTTTAAGCTCTCAGACGAGCAAGCCACCTATATCTTGGATATGCCACTTCGTCGCCTGACAAAGATGAGCAAGCTTGAGCTTGAATCAGAAGAGAAGTCACTGAAGGCCACGATTGCAGCACTCAAGAAGATTTTGGCAAGCGAAGAGAGCATCAAAGCTCAGGTCTCACTCGAACTGACAGAAGCATCCAAATCATTTGCGACTCCACGTCGCACCCGAATTGGAGCTGCATAAATCACATAACTCATCAAAAAAGCCCCGCTGATAATCTCAGCGGGGCTTTTTTGCTTAACTGTTAAGCATCATCTAGGCATCGATGCGATCGCGATCGATCTCTGCAGTAGAAATAAACTCTTTACGCGGAGCAACTTCATTGCCCATGAGCAGTTCGAAGATGGATTCTGCGGCCTTAACATCGGTCATTGTCACACGACGTAAGGTGCGCTTTTCTGGATCCATGGTTGTCTCACGAAGTTGATCTGCATCCATCTCACCAAGGCCTTTGTAACGCTGAACTGGTTCTTTCCAACGCTTGCCGTTTTTGGTGAGATCAGCCAAAAGCTTTTTCATCTCATCATCGGAGTAGGTGTAATGCACCTCTCCACGCTTTCCACCGATGACGTCAATGCGATGCAGAGGTGGGATTGCTGCAAAGACACGACCATCTTCGATCAAAGGACGCATGTAGCGATAAATCAAAGTCAGTAGCAGTGTGCGAATGTGCGCGCCATCAACGTCAGCATCAGACATCAGGATGATGCGTCCGTAGCGAGCCGCCTCCAATGAGAAGGAAGGTCCTGAGCCAGCTCCGATAACCTGAATAATCGATGCGCACTCATTGTTCTCAAGCATCTGAGACAAGGAAGCTTTCTGAACGTTCAAGATCTTTCCACGAATTGGCAAAATCGCCTGGAACTCAGAGTTGCGAGCAGCCTTGGTGGTGCCCAGAGCAGAATCTCCCTCAACGATAAACAACTCTGTGCGAGCGGTGTCATCTGAACGGCAATCCGAGAGCTTGGTTGGAAGCGAGCTATTTTCTAGGGCGTTCTTACGGCGCTGAAGATCCTTGTGTGCGCGAGCAGAAATGCGTGTGCGCGATGCTTGAGCAACCTTCTCTAAAACTGCGCGAGCTGTTGCCTTATCAATGCGCTTGGTTGATTCGAAGAAATTCTTCAACTCATCGGCAACTACAGCGGCAACGATTTTGGTCGCTGCCGCAGTACCGAGAACTTCTTTAGTCTGGCCCTCAAATTGTGGCTCTGACATACGTACTGTCACAACCGCAGTGAGACCTTCCAGGACATCGTCTTTGATGACATCTGCTTCATTGTTCTTAAGAGTCTTAGAGCTGCGCAGCATGTCGTTAAATGCTTTTGTAATTGCGCGTTCAAAACCTTGTGTGTGAGTTCCACCTTTAGGGGTCGAAATAATGTTCACGAATGAGGCCATCGTGGTCTCAAATCCATTGCCCCACTGCATCGCGATATCAACGCCCATCTCGCGATTAACTTCGGTAGGCATCATGTGGCCCTTGGCATCCAAGACTGGAACTGTCTCGGTGTACTCGCCTTTGCCAGAGATTCGAATTACTTCTCCGACAGGTTCATCTGGACGCAAGAAAGTACAGAACTCAGAGATTCCGCCTTTATGGAAGAAGGTCTCGCTTGTCTTTGTTTTCGCGCGATTGTCATTGACGATCAGTTCGAGTCCCGGCACCAAATACGAAGTTTGGCGAGCGCGAGCATGAATATCCTCGATATTGAGTTCGGCTTCCTTTAAGAAGATCTGACGATCCGGCCACCACTTAACTCGAGTACCCGTGATCTTTGCAGCGACTTTGCCGATAACGCGAAGACCTGACTTCTCTTCAAATGGAGCTTTTGGCCCATCACCATCGAAAATTCCGGTATTTCCGCGTTGGAAAGACATCCAATAAATCTTGCCATCGCGATCTACTTCTACATCCAAACGTGACGCAAGGGCGTTCACAACCGAAGCACCAACACCGTGCAATCCGCCTGAAGCTGCGTATGAGCCGCCGCCGAACTTTCCACCAGCATGCAGCTTGGTAAAGACCACTTCCACGCCTGTGAGGCCGGTCTTTGGCTCCTTGTCGACTGGAATTCCTCGACCATTGTCGTGGACCTCAATCGAGCCATCGGCTTCGAGATTAATTTCAATCTTGGTGCAATGCCCAGCCAGGGATTCATCTACTGAGTTATCGATGATCTCCCAGAGGCAGTGCATGAGGCCACGAGAATCGGTGGTGCCGATATACATTCCAGGACGCTTGCGGACAGCATCGAGACCTTCCAGAACGGCGAGGTCTTTGGCTGTATAGCCGTTAGCGGTTGTCGAGGTCTTATCATCGGTAGCCATAAGAGGCAAGGTTATCGAGCCACCCGACCGAAATCGTGCTTCTGGCGCCGCATTGCACCAACTTTTTAGGTGAAATAGGTAATAAATGGGTAATAAGAATCAGTTTTCGCAAGATATTCGCAGGCGGAATAAAGTCCAATGCTTTACTGTTAACCCATTAGCGAACAGCTAGTTCAGCAGAAGGCGCGAGAGCGACGAAGGAAAAGGAGATGTCCATGAGCGAGCAAGTAATTCTCGAGCAGACACCACTCAACGCAGTAGATCGTTGCGATCGCTGTGGAGCGCAGGCATATGTCCGTGCCACCCTTCTGAACGGCGGAGAGCTTCTATTCTGTGCTCACCATGCCAAGGAGTATTCAGACCGTCTTAAGACCGTTGCTGCAAATATTCAAGATGAGACCAGCAAGTTGGTCGAAACACCTTCTTCGCATTAATTAAAAGTAATTAATCTTTAGGAAAATCCTTATGTGAGCCATCACAAAATGGTTTCTCTTTGCTATGCCCGCATCCGCAGAATTTTGGATTTTCCATTGATGAGGTCACAACCCCATCGCTATCGACAAAATCGACAACCCCGGTGACTCGAATCGAGCCACTTTTGGGATTGACGTAAATCTTCGCGTTCTCACTCATAGCTAGCGCTAATCCCCTCAACCACTAGTCGAGATAATCGCGGAGTACTTGTGAACGTGATGGGTGGCGCAACTTTGACATCGTCTTAGACTCGATCTGGCGAATACGCTCACGAGTAACTCCGTAAACCTTGCCAATCTCATCAAGAGTCTTAGGCTGACCATCAGTTAAACCAAAGCGCATTGCAACCACTCCAGCCTCGCGCTCAGAGAGCGTATCGAGTACCGAATGAAGTTGCTCTTGAAGCAATGTGAATGAAACTGCATCGGCAGGAACGATCGCCTCTGAATCTTCAATCAAATCACCGAACTCAGAATCTCCTTCTTCGCCTAGTGGCGTATGTAGAGAAATCGGTTCGCGGCCATACTTCTGAACTTCGACGACCTTTTCAGGCGTCATATCAAGTTCTTTAGCAAGCTCTTCTGGGGTTGGTTCGCGACCTAGATCCTGGAGCATCTGGCGCTGAACACGAGCAAGCTTGTTGATGACTTCAACCATATGTACGGGAATACGAATGGTGCGAGCTTGGTCAGCCATCGCACGTGTGATCGCTTGGCGAATCCACCAGGTTGCATAGGTTGAGAACTTGTAGCCCTTTGTGTAGTCGAACTTCTCAACTGCACGGATCAAGCCCAAGTTACCTTCTTGAATAAGATCCAAGAACAACATTCCGCGACCGGTGTAACGCTTAGCGAGCGAGACAACCAGGCGAAGGTTCGCTTCAAGAAGGTGATTCTTAGCGCGACGACCCTGCAAGACAAGCTGCTCATACTCGCGCTTGGTCTTCTTATCGAGCTTCTTATCATTCAAAATCTTCTCTTCGGCAAAGAGACCAGCTTCAACTTGGAGTGAAAGCTCAACTTCCATCTCGGCATTAAGAAGAGGAACACGACCGATCAGCTTGAGGTAATCCTTCACTGGGTCAGCTGTTGCACCAGCAGTCATTACTGTCTGAGCTGGAGCATCGTCTTCTTCAGAATCTTTAATCGTGAAAGCGTTCTCTTCGTTCTGAGATTCTTCAGCTACATTGATGACACGTACTTCGGTCTTATCTTCCGCGTCAGTCTCTTCAGCTTCTTCAGCAATAATCTCTTTTACTTCTTCGATAAGAGTTTCAATATCCTCGAGTTCGATCTCTTCGAGTTCTGCCTCTTCATCAACAGCTTTCTCTACAGCGCCCTCAGGCTTGAGTTGTGGATCCACTTTTGGTGGATTCTTAGCAGCTTCTTCAGCAGCTTTCCTCGCCTCAAGTTCTGCTTTAGTTGGGAAAAGACGTGGTCCAGCGGCCTTCTTCTCGCCTGCCAATAATGCAGCAGCTTCTTCAGCGGCTTTCTTGGCTTCAAGCTCTGCTTTAGTTGGGAAACGACGTGGACCAGTAGAAACTTTCTTAACATCAGCTTTTTTTGCGGCCGGGGCGGCCTTCTTCGCTACAGCTTTCTTAGCAGCTGGGGCAGCCTTCTTAGCCACAACTTTCTTTGCTGCAGGCGCAGCTTTCTTTTCGGATGTTGCCTTCTTCTTGGTTGCTGAAGAAGTTGTTGCACTGGCGGCCTTTTTGGGCGCACGAACTACAGCCACGGAACATCCTTTTGTTTGCCTGGCCTAACTTCACTGACCAGTGGAATCGATACCCATATTATAACTTGTCCACAGGGCCCTTCGGAGCATCTCCCCCATGGTTTCAACTTCGATCAGGAAGCCATCGTGGCCAAAAGGGGATGAAATGATCTCTAGCGGCTTGGCAGTAGGGGTCAATTCAACGATCTCTTCCTGCAAACGCAAGGGAAAGAGGCGATCGGTGTCCAGGCCGACAACCAAGACAGGAATCGTGATCCCGGCCAGAGCCGCAGCGACTCCCCCACGCCCTCGGCCAACATCGTGCGAATTCATAGCTTCAGTCAGAACGATGTAGGTATTGGCATCAAATCGTTTGGCTAGTTTGCCAGCTTGATGATCTAAATAGGACTCGACCGCATACCGCCCGGTCTCATCGCCTTGAAGTTCTCGGCCGAATCGGACATCCATCTCAGATTCGGTGCGGTAGGTAAGGTGGGCAATTCTGCGGGCAATGCCCATACCTTCTAGCGGACCTTGTTCTTGCTCGTAGTAGTCGCCATTATTGAAATGTGGGTCAACTTTGATCGCACGAATTTGAATCGATGCGGCACCGATTTGATCACCGGTGGCAACGGCTGAGGAACCAATCGTGCAAATTGCCTTCACTCGGTCTGGATGAGTTATCGCCCATTCGAGTGAGCGCATACCACCAAGTGATGGACCCACTGCTAATACATAACTCTTGATATTTAAAAGATTGGTGAGCGCGAATTCAGCTGCAACCATGTCGCGAATTGTGACAGTAGGAAATCGAGAACCCCAGCGCTTTCCATCTGGTGCTAGTGACGATGGTCCCGTGCTTCCTTGGCATCCACCAATGACATTTGGACAGATGATAAAAAACTTGTCGCTATCAAGTGCAAGACCAGGGCCGACAATTGATGGCCACCAACCTGGAACATCCGACCAGCCCGTCATGGCATGGTTAACTAAAATAGCGTTATCGCGCGCCTCGTTGAGCGTTCCCCAAGTTTGATAAGCGATTGTGATGTCAGGAAGAACCTCGCCTGACTCAAGGTGAAGATCGCCAATCTTTGCGAACTTTCTATCCCCCGGGGCATGGCTTTCTAACCATGCCCCGGTGACAGAATAATTTTTGCTTAAGGACATATCGTTATTTTGCCCCGCTTACTTAGCGGCTGCAAAACCACCTTCAATATCAGCCTTGATATCTGCAATGTTCTCAAGTCCAACAGAGAGACGGATCAACCCTGGTGTAACACCAGCAGTTGCCTGCTCTTCGGCAGTGAGTTGTGAGTGGGTTGTTGATGCTGGATGGATCACGAGTGAGCGCACATCACCGATATTTGCCACATGTGAATGCAGCTCTAGACCCTCAACAAATTTCTTGCCAGCTTCGATTCCGCCCTTGATTTCAAAGGAAAGGACTGCACCGGTTCCATTTGGTGCATATTTTTTGGCGAGCTTGTTCCAAGGTGATGAATGCAAGTTAGCGTAGTTAACTTTCTCCACCTGTGGATGCGATGCAAGAAACTCTGCAACAGCCTGTGCATTTTGCACATGGCGTTCGATGCGAAGTGAGAGAGTCTCAAGACCTTGAGCAAGCAGCCAAGCATTGAATGGGCTGACCGCTGCTCCAGTGTCGCGGAGCAAAGTCAGGCGGATTTTAAAGATGTAAGAAAGGTTGGCACCAAACGCTGAGCCAACTCCAAGAGCTTGTGCATAGACAAGGCCATGGTAGCTAGGGTCTGGTTGATTGAAGCCAGGGAATTTTGCAGCTTGCTTTGCGTAATCGAAATTACCGGAATCTACGATCGCTCCGACAACTGAATTGCCATGACCTGAAAGGAACTTTGTTGCAGAGTGAATGACAACGTCAGCACCGTGTTCGATTGGGCGAATCAAAAATGGTGTCGCAACGGTGTTATCGACAATAAGTGGAACTCCATTGTCATGAGCAATCTGCGCAACTGTCTCAATATCCAAAAGGTCATTCTTTGGATTAGAGATTGTCTCGCCGAAGAACGCTTTGGTGTTTGGGCGAACTGCTTTACGCCAAGACTCTGGATCGTCTGGGTTCTCGACGAACGTTACATCGATGCCAAATTTCTTGAGGGTGTAGTGGAACAAGTTGTAGGTTCCGCCATAAAGACTTGGTGAAGAAACTATATGATCGCCAGCTTCTGCAACGTTAAGAATTGCATACGTTGTTGCTGCAGAACCTGATGCGACAAGAAGGGCTGCGACTCCGCCTTCGAGTGCTGCAACACGTTGCTCAACAGCGTCTTGTGTTGGATTCATCAAGCGGGTGTAGATATTTCCAAGTTCGGCTAATCCGAAGAGATCTGCAGCGTGCTTGGTATCGCGAAATGTGTAAGCCGTAGTCTGAAACAACGGTAGCGCGCGAGCGCCTGTTGAAGGATCGGGAACCTGGCCCGCATGGATTTGGCGAGTTTCGAATGAAGCTTGCTTTGAATTAAAGGACATTTCTAACCTCCGGTGTATGTAAGAGGGTCCACAAAAGCTGGCTTTTAATAGGGGTATACCCCATTAAATACAGGCTTTTATGGCCCACGCTTGCCAATTGCACTGTGCAATCGACCTGGTCTTCACCCGGAGCACCCCACCGTGGTGGAGGGTTGCCGTCCATTAAGCCG
>CAIWXY010000101.1 GCA_903916775.1 uncultured Actinomycetes bacterium | reverse complement strand
CAAGAACCGCAATTTTCTGCTTAATGTCTGCATCGCTATTGGGTCGCACTACTCGCATGGTCAGCGCATTGAAAATCGTTATAACTAAGGGGATTGCGCTGAGCGCAATGAGCGCATAAGCAAAGTTCATACTTATTCGAAATCCGGACGCCCAAAACGCAGGACGAATAGATATGGAGCCAAAATGGCGGCATCAAGGAAGCCACCAAATAGTGCAAGGCCAGGACGATGGAAGAAAAATAGATTGCTCACAACTCCGGAAAAGAGAGTCCAGGCTAAAAAGAGATCTGGCAGTGTCGAACTCGCCCCGCCTTTGCGACGTTCGTGTGGGAGCGCGAAGTTAAGGATCGCGATGATGCCCATGCCTGCAAATAACCAGCCTGCAGTATTGGAGAGCGGAATTGCTGAAGCAAAAGGAGAGCGTGGTCCTACCAACTTCCAGTGCCATCGCCCGGCCGCAACCATTTGCGGGTCAAGAAAAATATCCCATGCCATGAGCCCAAGTCCGCCGTAGAGAAAGGCCCACCTGCTCGCGACTTTGCGCGCTGCAATCACAATTGGATACGTCATCATTACCCAAGCAAATGGAACCAAGAGCGGCACACCAGCTATTGCCACACCCAGTGATGCGTCATAGTGATACGTTCCAAAAGGCCAACCGCTTTTTACTCCGAGCACCTCAACACCAAAAGAGTAGATGAGGGTGATTGCTCCAAAGAGGAGCGCAAACTTCTTTCCAAATGCTAAATAAGAATGCAAGAGCATTGCTGCAGCAGCACAATAAACAGTCACAATTGTCAGATGAGTTAAAGCAGCACCATGTGCAAGCGGATACAAAATCTCGCAAACAATTGTTGTAATCGCAAGAAGTGCTAAGAAGAAGTTTTGATTTCGCGTGACACCACGGCGATTATTTCTGCGTGGGCGGTAGTGGCGAATCGACATGAGTTTATTCTGCCACCCAAAAGTGACCGCGCTGCTCAATCAGTGCAAACCTTGAGAATAGCTCTTCCTCATACCACTGCTCCCGCGCTGTGGCAGCAATAACATCCGCGTGTGCCTGACTTTGGTAGGCAAATTGACGCAAGCTCTTAGCATCGCTCCATACTGAGAGAGTTCCCTGAAGGCCGATAGGTGCCTCACCAATACCAATGGCATATTCAAGACCCGGGTTGCCTCGAAGGCTCGCTGTTACTGGTGGCACAGCCTTCCAGAATTTCAGATTCTTGTTCCAGGCGATTTTGGCGCGAGTAATCGCCAATATTTTGCCGTCCCATTGATCTGCCTCAACGCGTGCCTGTGCCGCACGAGGATCATCGAAGGGGTTTTTGCCCGACCACAAGCCATGTGAAGCGATCGGAAGTGCTGTGAGTCGAACTTCGTTCTGTGCGATTGCGCGCCATGCAGTGATGTTCTCACTCTGATCAAATCGCTCGAGCTCATCTTCTTTGATGGTGATGAGTAAGGCCCAGGTATAAGCATCTGCATCTTTGGGCGTGAAGGTTTTACCAGAGCCAGTTCCAAGAAGTTTGAAGAATGAAATTGCAGGGTCGCTCTTTAGCTCTCGTCGATCGGCGGCCATATGGCGAAGTGCACGCAGAGCAGCGAGAGGGCTTTTCTTGATATTCCAAATATAGATAACGGTAATCATGCCGCGTTCACGGTTTGTAGAATGATTGTGACAATCTGATCTGGGTGATCCCACATAGGAGCATGACCCGATTGAGCAACTCGCACCCAATTGGTATGTGCAGGAACGAGCGAACGCTCTTGTGAATGCTTAGCGGGCAAGGTGTTGTCATGATCTCCAAAAACAACAGCGATTGGCATGGATGGCGGAATATCTTTATCGAATCGTCGCCCGAGCATTCCATCCCACGCTGGGTAATATCCGGCTGATGTTCCATATGCAACGGTGGCATCGATACAGGTTTCTAGCGGTAGTTCGCGCCACAGGGGACTGACGACTGCAAAACCAATTCGCCGCGCCCATTGATATTGCATGAGGTACGGAGCAATGCGATGTGTAAGGGTGGCCAGATATCGAGCCAAAGCGCCGCGCTTTTGTCGGTGAGTCGCTGGCACCAACCAGAGTCCCGCAGGCGCCAACCCAACTACACTCAATACGAGTTCGGGGAATGCGGCAGCGAGTTCAAGGGCTATCCATCCTCCGAGGGAGTTACCCGCGACATGAATCTGGGTGATACCAAGTGCATCAAGCTCTTCTTTGATGAGTAGGGCTAGGGAAT
>CAIWXY010000100.1 GCA_903916775.1 uncultured Actinomycetes bacterium | reverse complement strand
TCTCTTGCTCATGGCGCTCTGGGATAAAGATGGCGATCCCGTTGCTGGTGTCGCCCAAGTTGGAAAGTTGCTGCGTATAGTTGGTCGCGTACTACCGATGTCCCTGCAACCACTCGATATCGAAGGCACTTTTAACACGGCGTATGGTCGGACGATTGTGCGAGGACAGGTTGAAGTCGCAACTGCGAAAGGGCGAGTTGAATCGCTTCGGCTGATACCCGAGAATCCTTCGGCAACGCGAGAAGCTCTCGATGCGATTTCAGAAGCTCAATGGATCACCTTTGGTCCAGGCTCTTGGTTCTCATCGGTGATGCCACATGTGCTTTTGAAGGAGCAGGCCGAAGCAATGAGCGCCAGCCCGGCCAAAAAAATAATGATTTTTAATCTGCCAGAACCTGAGGCGGCCGATGAATTTGCGGGCTCTACTCTCGAAGAACACCTGCAATTCGTTTTGCGGCATATGCCAGATTTGAAAATCGATTATGCAATCGCAGATCGAAGCGCCAGAAACGTCAGCTCCCAACTTCAAGTTATGGTTGAGGGTTTGGGTGGGCAGTTAATTATCGCCGATGTTGCTGAAGCCCCAGGGAGTTATCACCACAGTGTCGAAAAATTACGTTCCGTTTTCGCACACATTATGGAGCTAAGCCTGCTTAGATAGCGCCATGGCAATGACAGCATCGGTGAAGGATGAGCTCAGCAGACTGAGCGTCTCAAAACCTTGCTGCCGAAAGGCCGAAGTCTCCGCACTCTTGCGATTCGCGGGCGGCTTGCATATTGCCGCAGGCAAGATCGCCATCGAGGTTGAGTTAGATACTGCCCAATCTGCTAGGCGTCTACGCAAAGACATTGCTGACATCTATGGTCATGACAGTGAACTATCTGTTCTCTCACCAAGTGGGCTACGAAAAGGTAGTCGATACGTCGTCCGCGTGACATCAGATGGGGATGCGCTTGCACGTCAGGCTGGTTTGATCGATGCGCAAGGTCGCCCAATTCGAGGCTTGCCACCACAAGTTGTCTCATCTGGAATATGCGACGCAGAAGCAGCATGGCGTGGTGCATTTCTTGCACATGGCTCATTAACAGAACCCGGTCGTTCCTCTGCACTAGAAATTACCTGCCCTGGCCCCGAGGCTGCGCTTGCACTCGTTGGAGCTGCACGCCGTCTTGGCATTACTGCAAAGGCGCGCGAAGTCAGATCTGTCGATCGCGTAGTCATTCGTGATGGCGATGCAATTGGCGCACTACTGACACGTTTGGGCGCGCATGAAAGCGTACTTGCGTGGGAAGAACGAAGAATGCGTCGTGAAGTTCGTGCGACCGCCAATCGCCTAGCAAACTTTGATGATGCCAATTTACGTCGCTCTGCACGCGCTGCAGTTGCAGCATCGGCTCGTGTAGCCCGAGCGCTAGAGATTCTTGGTGAAGAAATTCCCGATCACCTCAAAGAAGCGGGGGAGCTACGCATTAATCACGGCCAGGCGAGCCTAGAAGAACTTGGTTCACTCGCCGTGCCACCTATGACCAAGGATGCAATTGCAGGACGTATCCGACGACTCTTGGCGATGGCTGATAAGCGTGCTCATGAGCTAGGAATTCCCGATACAGAGGCCGGCCTTAGCCCCGAGCTCTTGGCGGAGTGATACACTGCACACCTCACAATGGTGTGGTGGCCGATTTCGGGCCTATTTTACAAAAATTACTGAATCCTTTTAGAAGGTGGACCCATGACAATTCGTGTTGGTATTAATGGCTTTGGCCGTATTGGCCGTAACTTTTTCCGTGCAGCACTCGCTGCAGGCGCAGATATCGAGATTGTCGGTATTAACGACCTGACAGACAATGCAACCCTTGCCCACCTTTTGCAATATGACTCAATTTTGGGACGCCTAGGATTGCCTGTTGAGCACACCGACTCCACAATTACCGTGAACGGAAAGACCTTCAAGGCTTTCTCTGAGCGTGATCCTGCAAACCTTCCTTGGGGCGAGCTCAAGGCGGATATCGTCATTGAGTCAACCGGATTTTTCACCAAGGCAGCGGATGCTAAGAAGCACATCGCGGCTGGTGCAAAGAAGGTCATCATCTCAGCTCCCGCAACAGATGAAGACATCACAATCGTCATGGGCGTAAACAACGACAAGTACGACCCAGCAGCGCACAACATCATCTCCAACGCATCATGCACTACAAACTGCTTGGCTCCAATGGCTAAGGTTTTGGATGAAGAATTCGGAATCCTTCGCGGTTTGATGACAACAGTTCATGCGTACACCAACGATCAGGCGCTCCAAGATGAGCCACACAAGGATCTTCGTCGCGCACGTGCCGCAGCACTCTCAATCATTCCTACATCAACTGGTGCCGCTAAGGCGATCAGCTTGGTACTTCCTAACCTCAAGGGCAAGCTTGATGGATACGCTCTTCGCGTTCCAGTCCCAACAGGTTCTGCAACAGACCTAACCGTCGAGCTTGCTAAGGAAGTTACAGCTGAGCAGATCAATGCAGCGATGAAGAAGGCTGCAGAAGGTCCACTTAAGGGATTCCTGACATACACAGAGGCTCCAATTGTCTCTGCTGATATCGTCACAGACCCAAGCTCATGTATCTTCGATGCTCAACTCACCAAGGTAATCGGAACAACAGTGAAAGTTCTTGGTTGGTATGACAACGAGTGGGGTTACTCAAACCGCCTTGTTGATCTCGTTGGATTCGTAGGTAAATCTCTCTAATGTCAGAAACATCATTGCGCGCTATTACCGATCTGAACGTAGAGTCAGAACTCAAAGGCAAGCGAGTACTCCTTCGCTGCGATTTGAACGTTCCAATCAAAGATGGCGTTATTCGCGATGATGGTCGAATTCGCGCCTCGCTTCCAACAATTAAGTATCTGTTGGAAGCAGGGGCTGCGGTTGTAATCATGGCTCACTTGGGCCGACCTAAGAACGGAGCTGCGCCAGAGTTTTCACTTGCTCCTGTTGCACACCGTCTTGGAGACCTTCTTGGCTCACCCGTTCTCTTCTCAACTGACGTGGTCGGAGCCGATAGCCTCGCAAAACGCGCAGCGCTTAAAGGTGGAGAAGTATTACTTCTGGAAAATATTCGTTTTGAGAGCGCAGAGACCAGCAAAGATGATGCGCAGCGAGTTGAATTAGCTAAGAAATTAACTGCTGATATGGATCTCTACGTCAGTGATGGTTTCGGAGCAGTGCACCGCAAGCATGCATCAGTTTATGATGTTGCAACAATCCTTCCTCACGCTGCTGGATTCTTGGTAGCAGCAGAAATTAACGTCTTGAAGAAACTCACAGTAGAACCAGAACGTCCTTATGGAGTCGTGCTCGGTGGCTCAAAAGTTTCAGACAAAATCGGAGTGATTAAAAATCTCCTTGAAAAAGTTGATGTGATGGCCATTGGCGGCGGAATGCTCTTTACATTCCTTGCGGCACAGGGTCATGAGATTGGAAAGTCTCTCGTTGAAGTTGATTTGATTCCTGAAGTTAAGAAGTTGATGAGCGATGCTCAGCGCTTAGGGGTCAAGCTTTTGCTACCGACCGACATCGTGGTTGCTCCAACCTTTGCAGCAGATGCAATTCCAACTCTGGTGAAGGCAGATGCAATTCCTGCCGATCAGATGGGGCTAGATATTGGGCCGCAGAGTGCTGCAGTATTCGCATCGGCTATCGAAGGTTGCAAAACAGTTTTCTGGAATGGACCAATGGGAGTATTTGAATTCCCTAACTTTGCGAATGGAACAAAAGTCGTTGCAGAGGCGCTAACAAAAGTCAGCGGAATATCTGTTGTAGGTGGTGGCGACTCGGCTGCTGCAGTTCGTGCTCTCGGATTTGCTGATGAGCAATTTGGTTACATTTCAACGGGTGGTGGCGCATCACTCGAATATCTCGAAGGAAAATCCCTACCTGGAATTGAGGTTCTACATAATGCGTAAACCAATTATTGCTGGAAACTGGAAGATGAATCTCAATCATCTCGAAGCCATCGCAGTGACTCAGAAACTTTCATACTCACTTCAGGACAATGATTACGAAGCGGTCGAAGTTGTCATCTTCCCACCATTTACAGATATTCGTTCAGTACAGACCCTGATTGACGGAGATCGCCTGCGTCTGCAATACGGCGCACAAGATCTCTCACCAGAAGTATCAGGTGCTTTCACGGGTGACATTTCAGGTTCAATGCTCTCCAAGCTCGGCTGCTCATACGTATTGATCGGCCACTCCGAGCGACGCACCATTCATGGCGAGAGCGATGCATTGGTCGCTAAGAAGATTAAAGCAGCGCTAGCTAACGACCTCACACCGCTCCTCTGCATCGGTGAAGATCTCACAGTGCGTGAATCTGGCAACCATGTTGCTTTCGTGGTGGCTCAGGTTCAGGCTGCGCTTAAGGGCTTTAGCAAGTCTGATATTAAGAAGATTGTCTTCGCCTACGAGCCAGTATGGGCGATCGGTACAGGCAAGACTGCGACCCCAGCAGATGCTCAAGAAGTCTGTGCTGCGATCCGTGCAGCTCTCATTGAGATTGCAGACGAAGAGATTGCAGCAGCAGCAAGAGTTCTCTACGGCGGCTCTGTGAAGTCAGCAAATATTATCGAGATCATGGCTGAAGAAGATGTTGATGGCGCCCTTGTGGGCGGAGCGAGCCTGGATCCTGAGGAATTCGCCCGAATAGCAAGTTTTCACCGCGCAGCCAAGTAATTGTGCCCAGATAACCCCAGCCTGATAACACCAACCAGGGGAGTCCGATCGTGCCTCATAAGGGGCGCAAGGCGGGTATGATTGCCCCCTGTCCTGCGAGAGCGGGCCAATAACGGCCTTTACCGGTCATCGACTTAAGTCTCTAAAGGAGTTCTCACGTGGTCCTAACCCTTTCAATCCTCTTGGTCATCACAAGCATCTTGATGATCCTCTTGGTTCTGCTCCACAAGGGCAAGGGCAGCGGACTCTCAGACCTCTTCGGTGGCGGCGTCTCCTCTAACTACGGCGGTTCATCTGTCGTTGAGAAGAATCTTGATCGCATCACCATTGTCGTAGGCGGTCTCTGGTTTGCAGGAGTTGTAGCGCTTGGTCTCTACCTGAAATAAGTTCCACAGCTTTTGCGTTATCTCTTGTGCAGAGTGAATTAAGTTCAATCAATAAATTATCGGTAAATTAAATAATTTGAGGTAAAGGAGTAAGCCATGGCAGGAAGTGCAATCCGCGGTAGTCGTGTTGGCGCAGGCCCAATGGGTGAGGCCGAGCGCGGCGAAGCTATTGCTCGCTTCCGTGTCTCGTATTGGTGTGCAAATGGCCACGAAACTAAGCCTTCATTTGCCGAAGATGGCACTGTAGCAATTCCGACAGAATGGGATTGTCCACGTTGTGGTTTTCCAGCGGGTCGCGATAAAGAGAACCCACCACTACCTTTGAAAAATGAGCCTTACAAGACGCACTTGGCCTATGTTAAAGAGCGTCGTAGCGAAGCAGAGGCTGAGAAGATTCTCAATGATGCCCTAGCTGCGCTACGCGGCGAAGATATTTAAGCCACACTCAATTCACGCAAGAGTTCGAGAACTCGAACTACCCCGCGCGTTCTATTTTTCAAGTGAATGCGGATCAATGGGAATTCACGAGAGCTGAGTGCTTGGCCATCTCCGAGAGCTTGAGCCATCAAGAGTGTATGAAATGTGAACTCTTTGCCCGGAATTGCAAGATCAATCTGATTCTCGCCAGTGATTTGAATAAATGCTCCGTTGCGCTGTCCACCTTTGTGAAACTGTCCGGTTGAGTGGAGGAAACGCGGACCCCAACCAAATGTTGTTCCGGCGCCAGTGATGGCAGCTATGAGAGGACGCATCTGTGTAATCTCGTCATTAATTCCGCGGGCCAAGTAAGCCATGATTGCAAAATAGTGAGTGTCACTCTGTGGGTTTGCCTTAAAGAACTCTTCTAGCGCTCCGCGAGCAGATTGCGCTGAAGAACTGCTAAAGATGGCGATATCGTCATCCTCAAAAGACGGAGTTAGCGCTGGTACTCGACCATCGCTCCATGTTGCCAAGAGGGCGCCAGTACGCTCCTTAGCTTCAGTGACATTGGGTTGATCAAATGGGTTGAGCTCCAGTGCATATCCAAGAAGCGCTGTTACCCATTCCCACAGAATGAAATGCTCACCTAGGGAGCCTTGCACAACGATATCTGATGTAGGTTCTGCAGAAGTTGATTGCGCAAATGAAATCACAAGCCCTGGTCCAGCCACGTCGGCGCCAGCACCTTCGATAACAATCGGCAATCGACCCTTTTGATCTTTACCTGTTGACTCGGCTATGAGCTGCTCGATCCAATCAGAGATTCCAGGAACGTTAGAACCGGCGTCGAAGAATGCGACGTTCTGTTCGTTGGCATCAAAGATAGCTGCTGCCAGAAGGACAGCAGGGGATTCTGGTGCCGCAAATGTTTGCGCAGCTGTGGCTGCATCATCGAGTAACACCGATACATCGACGCCGATAAGCGCAGCAGGCACAAGTCCAAATGCACTTAATGCGCTGTAACGTCCACCTACCTGTGGATCAGCGTTAATTACTTTGAGTCCATCGGCGCGCGAAGAAAGATCGAAAGGTGAGCCCGGATCAGTGACAATCACCAAATGGTCTGCAGGATTGAGGCCAGCCTCAACAAGCAGTTCTGTGAAGAGCGCTTTATGTGAGGCGGTTTCAATAGTGGAGCCTGACTTTGAACCAACGGCTATCACGACATTCCGCAAATCTGACGGGATGGCCGCGGCAATCTGATCAGGATCGGTTGTATCTAAGACAGTGAGCTTCTTGCCAAATGTCTTGGCAATGACTTCAGGGGCAAGGGAAGACCCGCCCATTCCTGCCAAAATCACATGGTTGAGTCCCAAGCTCTTTGCCCAGGCGGCTAGAGCATCGAGCTCTGGCAAGAGTGCTCGGGATGACGTTGGAAGGTCTATCCAGTTCAAGCGAACTGACGCTTCTGCGACGGCTGCCTCGCCCCAAAGCGTTGCATCTTTAGCAGCAAGTCGCTGTGTGATGGCGTTGAGCGAATCGCGAGTGCCTTGAGTTGTGGCTACATTTTTAAGATCAACGGAAATCATTTATGCAACCGAAGCCACGTTGTCGAGTAGCTCTTGCCATGCATCAGCAAACTTCTTGACGCCATCCTTCTCTAGGAATGCAACGACATCGGCGAAATCAATTCCTGCTGCAGCTAGAGCGGCAAAGTGTGTGTGAGCAGCCTGGAAATGTTCAGTGATTGTGTCACCGCGCACCACGCCATGCTCACGAACCTCATTCAAAGTTCCTTCAGGCATTGTGTTTACACAGTTGGCTGCAATCAGTTCAATGACGTAACGAGTTGAGTCATACCCCTTATCTTTCACGCCAGTCGATGCCCATAGTGGACGCTGCAGCTGTGCACCTTGCGCTACGAGTGCTTTCCAACGATCACTTGCGGTGACCTTCAAGAAGGCTTCATATGCAAGATGAGCATTTGGAATAGCTGTTGCGCCGCGAAGTGGCGAGCCAGGCGTCGTTGCATCTAGACGCTTATCGATCTCAGTATCAATGCGGCTCACGAAGAATGAAGCAACAGAGTGAATATCTGAGATTGATTCACCGGCAGATACGCGACGCTCGAGACCCTTAATGTAGGACTCCATGACCTTCTCGTAGCGGTCAACTGAAAAGATGAGTGTGACGTTCACGCTAATGCCACGAGCAGTCAGTTCTTCAATAGCTGGCAGACCTTCAAGCGTCGCTGGAACCTTAATGAGAAGATTTGGACGATTGACGAGGGCTGCGAGTTCAACACCTTGTTCAATTG
>CAIWXY010000099.1 GCA_903916775.1 uncultured Actinomycetes bacterium | reverse complement strand
TGATCGGTGTGAATCTTGAATCGGTGATGAAGCTCAGTCGTGCAGTTATTCCTGGAATGGTTGCGCGTGGCAACGGGGCAATCGTTACGACCGCTAGCGCTGCTACATTTAAATCTGGAATTGCCGGTTCGGCATACGTAACAAGCAAACACGGGGTGGCTGGTCTAGCTCAATCCATCGCATCCATTTATGGTCCACAAGGAATTCGCTCTAATGCCGTGGCTCCCGGAGCTGTCGCCACCAACATTATGGACCAGACCAAAGTGCCCCGCGGAGCAGCAACCATGCAGGCTTTGGGGGCCAATATGGCCAATATTGGAACGGTGGGAACCTCAGAGCAATTGGCTGCAGCGATTCTTTTTCTCGCGAGTGATGATGCTTCCTACATCAATGGCGTAGTCCTACCTGTCGATGGCGGCTGGGTCGCGCGCTAGTAGTTCTTGTTCTTGAAGGTAAAGTTTTGCTATGAGCAATCCAACAATTCAATTTCTGGGTGCAGCCGAGACGGTTACAGGTAGCCGTTTTCTCGTCACCTATAACAATCAGAAAATCCTGGTTGATTGTGGAATGTTCCAAGGTGAACCAGAAATTGCCTCGCACAATGATGAGAAATTTCCTATCGACGAAAGCTCAATTAATGCGCTACTGCTCACGCATGCCCATTTGGATCATTGCGGCTATATCCCAGCGCTAGTGAAGAATGGATTCACAGGAACAATATTTACTACTCATTACACAGAATTAATTGCGGAAGTTGTGTTGCGAGACTCGGCTCACCTACAAATGCAGAGAGCAGAGTTTGAGGATGTAAAGCTCAAAGCTGATGAGCGCGGGTCACTGCTCTACAACGAAGTCGATGTAGAAAAAGCTCTCAAGCAATTTAAAGCTGTAGAAATTAGGGAGAGAATCGAAGTCCTGCCAGATGTCTTTGTAACTTTCTACCCATCCGGGCACATTCTCGGGGCAACATTTATTCTCTTGGAGATAGGTGGCAAGTCTCTGCTCTTCACAGGAGATATGGGCCGAGGTTCACATCCCTTTCTTTATGGACCAGATCTGCCACCATCACAAAAAATCGATGCCGTCATTACCGAATCAACATATGGTGATCGCGAGCACCAGACTCCGATCTCTGATTTTGCAGACGAACTCAACAAGGCCATCGCGCGCGGAGGGTCGATTCTGATTCCAGCGTTCGCCGTGGATCGGACTGAAGAAATTCTCTTTGAGCTTCGCCGACTATTCGATGCAAGGGCTGTTAAAAGCATTCCGGTATATATCGATTCACCTATGGCCGAGAAAGTATTAGTTTTCTATAAGGAAGCGATCGAGCAAGGAACCCCGGATATTAAGTCGGATGTGGCAGAGGCTTTCACTTCGAGTGATCCATTTGATCCAGGCAAATTGAGAATCATGACAACTGTTGATGAATCAAAATTGCTCAACGACATCTCCGAACAATCGATCGTGATTTCTGCTAGCGGTATGGCCACTGGTGGGCGAGTGACGTATCACTTAGAAAGTATGCTCCCGGATCCCTCTAACACAGTCATTTTGGTTGGATTTCAAGCGAAGGGGAGTCGCGGTCTGGCGCTCCAGCAAGGCGCAGAAAAGTTACGGATTCACAATAACTGGGTTCCCGTCAAAGCTGCGGTCGCCAACGTAGAAAGCTTCTCGGTGCACGCCGACCGTAAAGAAATTGTTTCCTGGTTGAGCCACATCGCCAACCCTACGCAGACCTTTATTGTTCATGGCGAACGTGAGTCGCAGGAGGCTCTTAAAACCGCGCTCGAAGGCGAATTGGGCTGGAAGGCAACGATCCCTGAATTGGAAAAAACGTACGAAGTTCGTTAAAGATTTTTGAGAATGAAGTCAGCTCGTTCTTCTGCTGGCATAACCGGAACTCGAATAAGTGGCTCGGGCCGCGCCGAGTAAACATCGATGAGCATCTGCTGAATTGAGTGTTGGGCTTGAACATCTTCTGATCGTACGTAGTCGTGGTGCAGCGGCAGAAGGTCGAGAATAAAGACTTTGCGATAGTGGGCTTTTTGCAAGGCTTGATCAAGTCTACGATCGGGCTCAATTCCCAAGTAGCGGTAGTACGCCAACTCATCAGGAAGTGCGCGATCGAGAAATATGAGCTCCTCTGGGTCCAGCGAAGCTTCGAGTTGAATCTGCAGGGTGAGTACATTTTCCTGAAAGAGATGGACATTTTCACGTGCCTGGTCCGAATTTATGCCCAAGGCTTTTTCGATCTCAAAGTAGTGCCGTGCCTCTTCTATCGCGGTTCGATACCCGCGTTTGGTAAGTAGATCAACAAGCGTAGTTTTGCCCGTGCTAGGTCCGCCAGTTATGACGTACCAAGGTGGTGTGATCAAAAGGTAATCCGATCGGCCGCAACAACATCGAGGGTGCTATCAGGAAGTTCGTAATCGGCACACGCCCGATTGAGTTCTGCGATGATGATTTCTGCTGGAATCGGGAGACCATTCCATGATTCATCGATAGTCATATGTGCATCTTCAATCAGAGTCACATCTAAGCCACGCTCAATAGCTGCATGAATCGTGTGGCGAATACAGTAATTGCTCTGCGCTCCGCAAATGATTAGGTGACCTACACCCATTTCTTCAAGCGCATCTTCGAGATCTGTCTCTTCGAAAGAACTTCGCCAAAGTTTGTGAATAATGCGCTCATTTTTAGCCGGTTTGAGTTCAGGCACGATCTGCCAGTACTCGCTATCGATTGGCATGTCATCTTCAGAGTGCTGGACCCAGATGACATCAATGCTTGCGGCGCGAGCACGATCAACTAAGTCACGGATTTTACTGACTGCAGCATTTCGATTTTGTGCATAATCGACAACACCATTTTGAACATCTATAACCATCAGCGCTTTTTTATTGCGATCCTCGTATGCACTCATGCCCCTAATCTACGGCACACGCTATCCTTCGAGCATGTCAGCTGCCCTCGCACTCATCTCGAGTCTTTTCTGGGGAAGCGCAGACTACTTAGCGGGTAACCTCAGTAAGCGATATGCCGCTATTGCGGTTACGGGGGTCACTCAAAGCTTTGGTCTGCTTATTGGTATGACTATTGCTTTGTTTGGCAATTCGTTTTTCGCCCCAACTCTCCATTGGAATAACTATTTCCTACCAGGTGTCTTCGCTGGCGTATGTGGATTCTTGGGACTGATTTCCTATTACTCGGGCTTGGCGACCGGTCGC
>CAIWXY010000098.1 GCA_903916775.1 uncultured Actinomycetes bacterium | reverse complement strand
GCGAATAGCTGCAGGAGGTGGTCCAACCCAAATGAGACCAGCGTCTAGAACACGCTGAGCAAAATCTGCATTCTCTGAAAGGAAGCCATATCCAGGATGGATTGCATCTGCGCCAGACTCTTGTGCAATAGCAAGGATCTTTGATTGATCTAGGTAAGTTTCGGCAGCTGACAGCCCATCGAGAGAGTACGCCTCATCGGCAATAGCGACATGGAGTGAAGAGCGATCCTCATCTGAATAAATAGCAATTGACTTAACACCATGGTCGCGACAAGCGCGTGCAACACGTACGGCGATCTCGCCTCGGTTGGCAATAAGCAGCGCAGTGATCTTCTTTGTATGTGGTGTCATGGCTTTCCTGTCATGGATTTAGCGTGTGCTGGAGCTACCTCAGACCAACGCAGCCCGAGATTGATAGCGATTTTGCGAAGAGTAGGAAGAGAGAGCCCGATAATTCCGCTGGGATCTCCTTCGATATGAGTGATAAAAGGAGCGCTAAGGCCATCGAGAGTGAAGCCGCCGGCGACATGAAGCGGCTCTCCGCTATCAACGTAATTGATGATTTCTTCTTCAGTCATTTTTGCGAAAGTGACTTTGGCAGTTGAGATATCGCTTACTTCTAGCTCTTGGTCGGTGTCGATAACGCAGTGCCCGGTATGAAGGTAGCCAGTGTTGCCGCTCAGCATATGTGCACGTTCGATTGCGGCCTCTCGGGTGAGTGGCTTGCCAAGTGATTGACCATTAAATTCAAAGGTGGAGTCACAGCCGATGATGAGTGTATTGCTTAGTTCTTTGTGAGCGAGATGGACGCTATGAGCCTTCAGGATAGCTAGCGCAATAACGAGGTCAGCAGGTGCTAATGCCAGAAGCTCGGGGGTCTCTTCGTCTACACCGCTCACTTTAATCACAGGCGTAATGCCGGCAGACTCTAGGAGGCGCTTGCGCGAAGGTGAAGCGGAAGCAAGCAGAACTGTTTTACTCATGAAGGGGTATTACCCCACTTGCGAGGGAGCGAGTTTTGAATTTTTAGACGCGCCCACGCACTGCGGTACTTCTTTGGCGGGTTGGCGTTTTTGCGGATGTGGTCCACGGCGCGCGACAGCGCAATGAGTTCTTCTTGGGTAGGCGTGCCAGCATGGATTGTGAATCCCAGCTTCTTAAACTCGCGTGGAAAATCGCTCATCACTTACCTCTTAAAGAGGGATATTTCCATGTTTGCGAGTTGGCAGATCAACGCGCTTGTTGGCAAGAGCGCGTAGCGCACGAGTAATTTGCGCACGAGTATCGTGCGGTTCAATCACAGCGTCGATGAATCCACGATCGGCGGCAATATAAGGATTGAGCAACTTCTCTTCATAATCAGCGAGAAGTGCAGGACCTTGGCTGCTATCGGCAGCAAGTTCGCGGCGATAGAGAATATTCACTGCTCCTTGTGCGCCCATTACTGCAATCTGCGCACTTGGCCAAGCAAGGTTGATATCCGCGCCAAGATGTTTGGAACCCATAACGATGTATGCGCCGCCATATGCCTTGCGCGTGATCACTGTGACAAGCGGTACAGAAGCTTCGCCATACGCATAGAGCAACTTTGCGCCGCGGCGAATAATGCCGTTGTACTCCTGCTCGGTACCGGGCAGGAATCCAGGCACATCAACGAGTGTGACAATAGGAATTCCGAATGCATCGCAGGTACGCACGAAGCGAGCTGCTTTTTCACTGGCATCGATATCGAGTGTGCCGGCAAATTGTTGTGGTTGGTTGGCAATAATTCCTACAGATTTGCCTTCGATACGACCAAAGCCCACCAAGATGTTAGGCGCGAAGAGAGCATGAACTTCAAGGAAGTCAGCTTCATCCACGAGAGCTTCGACAATG
>CAIWXY010000097.1 GCA_903916775.1 uncultured Actinomycetes bacterium | reverse complement strand
TCTGTTTTCTGAGAAATTGTGACTACATCGCCATTACGTGTGACGCTAAAAGTTTCTAGTGGTGCAACCGCTGGTGGCGTTAAGGCCGCTCCGGTGCGCAGATCGAATTCGGCGCCGTGTAACCAGCACTCGATTTTGTTATCTGTAATTTCGCCTTCAGAAAGCATGGCATCAGCATGAGTGCAAAGATCAGAGACCGCAAAGACCTCTTCACCAATGCGTGCCACGCATACCTTTTTGCCATCTAAGTCGATTTGATGTGGCTTGCCTTCGATGAGGGACTGATATGAAATCTCCATTATTGGGCAACCTCCGAGAGTTCTTTATCGATGCGAGCCATGATCCTCTCCTCTACTTCACTCAAGTGAAGCTTGGAGACGATTTCGGCAAAGAAACCACGGATAACCAGGCGACGAGCCTCCTCTGCAGGGATGCCTCGTGACTCTAAATAAAAGAGTTGTTCATCATCGAAGCGACCTGTAGTACTTGCGTGGCCCGCTCCAACAATGTCACCAGTTTCAATTTCAAGATTTGGAACTGAATCTGCGCGAGCACCATCAGTGAGAAGAAGATTTCGATTGAGCTCATAGGTATCTGTTCCTTGGGCTGCTGCCTTGATGAAGACATCGCCAATCCATACTGTGCGAGCCAAGTCGCCAGCCAGTGCACCTTTGTAGTTCACTCGAGACTTAGCGTTAGGGCAGTCGTGCTCCACATGAACGCGATGTTCTAGATGTTGGCCATCGGTTGCGAAATAGAGTCCGTTGAGTTCGGCGCTCGAGCCAGGACCGGTGTACTCAACTGTCGGCAAAAGTCTGACAACAGAACCACCAACGGTGATTACATAAGAAGTGAATGTTGCATCCTTGGCAATAACGGCATGGTGTCTGGCCGCATGAACTGACCCAGTCTCCCACTCTTGCAAGGTGATGAAACGTAGGTTGGCGCCATCTTCAAGAATGATTTCGATATCTTCGCCCAGAATGCTCTGACCCATATTTGATATCACTACTGTTGCATGAGCATGAGAACCCACGAGAATGAGTAAGCGAGATGCCTCAGCCTCAAGCCCAGAACAATTTCGATTGAGAAAAATAGGCTCTTGTAGCTCGTTATGCGCAGAAATCCGAAGCACTGAAACCTGCGAGACGGCCTCTGATACACGTAAAGAGATGTGATCTTCAGTCTGAGTGCGCAGCGGGTAATCCGCGGAGTTTTCTAGTGACATCGAGGTACCAGCCGGAAGGCTCTGGGCTATCAACGAAGGTCGATCAACGAGAGCTATCGAGCTATCGTGAAGTCCTCCAAGACGACTAAGCGGTGTAAAACGCCACGCTTCTTCGCGACCGGTTGGGGTCAAATAGTTTGTTGTTGCAAGCGACATTACCCAACTGCTCCTTCCATTTGAAGTTCGATCAAACGATTGAGCTCAAGTGCATATTCCATAGGGAGTTCACGTGCAATCGGTTCTATAAATCCACGAACGATCATTGCCATGGCTTCATCTTCAGAGAGACCACGTGACATGAGATAGAAAAGTTGATCATCGCTGATTTTCGAGACTGTAGCTTCGTGTCCCATCGAGACATCATCTTCTCGAATATCAACGTAAGGGTAAGTATCAGAGCGCGAAATCGTGTCCACCAAAAGCGCATCGCACTTAACGGTCGACTTGGAGTGGTGCGCACCGGGTTGTACTTGAACGAGTCCGCGATACGACGTACGTCCACCACCACGCGCAACTGATTTTGAGATAATCGTTGAGGATGTGTACGGCGCAGCGTGAACCATCTTGGCACCTGCGTCTTGGTGCTGACCTTCACCTGCAAATGCAATCGAGAGAGTCTCGCCTTTTGCATGCTCGCCCATAAGGAATACTGCAGGATATTTCATGGTTACCTTTGAACCGATATTTCCATCGATCCACTCCATCGTTGCGCCTTCTGCGCAGGTCGCACGCTTTGTTACGAGGTTGTATACGTTGTTCGACCAATTCTGGATTGTCGTATAACGGACTCGAGCATTCTTCTTAATGACGATTTCAACGACTGCCGAGTGCAGCGAATCTGATGAGTAGATCGGTGCAGTGCAGCCCTCTACATAGTGAACGTAAGAACCTTCATCGGCAATAATCAACGTGCGTTCAAATTGACCCATGTTCTCGGTATTGATGCGGAAATATGCCTGCAGCGGAATATCTACATGTACGCCTTTTGGTACATAAATGAATGAACCACCAGACCAGACTGATGTGTTAAGTGCTGCGAATTTGTTATCTCCGACAGGAATTACTGTTCCGAAATACTCCTTGAAGAGCTCTTCGTGTTCGCGAAGTCCCGTATCGGTATCGACGAAGATCACGCCAAGCTTCTCTAAATCTTCGCGGATTGAGTGATAAACAACCTCTGACTCATATTGCGCAGCAACGCCAGCAACTAGACGGTTCTTCTCGGCATCTGGAATTCCAAGGCGGTCATAGGTGTTTCGGATATCTTCAGGCAAATCTTCCCAAGACGTTGCTTGCTTCTCCGTTGAGCGAACGAAGTATTTAATGGTGTCAAAGAAAATTCCCGAGAGGTCACTTCCCCAGCTAGGCATTGGCTTCTTTTCAAATAGCCCAAGTCCTTTGAGGCGCAGGTCAAGCATCCATTGAGGCTCACTCTTCTTGGCGGAGATGTCGCGCACAACCGCTTCATCGAGTCCACGTTTTACATCTGAACCGGCATCGGTCTTATCCGACCAGCCGTACTCATAATTTCCAATACCTTCTAATTCCGGATGTAGGACGGTATCGCTCATGATTTGACTCCATCATTGGTGAGATTGGCATTGTTGCCCTGAGAAATGTGAGAAGTTTGAGAAGTTTGAGAAGGTGCATGGGGAATGTATGTCGTGCAGACGCCATCACCGCGTGCAATAGTTGCAAGCCGCTGAACGTGTGAGCCTAGGAGTTGAGAGAAGATTTCGGTCTCGGCTTCACAGAGCTCGCTAAATTGTGAGGCGACATGCGCGATCGGACAATGGTGTTGGCAGAGCTCAATCCCAATTGCAGTCGACTTAACTGTTGTTGCATAACCTTCTTGATTAAGAAATGAAGCTAAGCCATCGATTTTGCCTGACTGGGTTTTGGCTCGAGCAACACGCTGCCCACCCAATCGTGCGATCTCCTGCGCACGCGCGTTGGCAAAATCTGCTACCAAGTTGCTATCTGGAACGTTAGACATAAAACGAAGAGCGGAGACAGCAAGGTCGTCATACGAATGCTCGAAAGTAGCGCGTCCTAAATCTGTCAGCACAAAGACTTTCGAAGGTCGTCCGCGACCACGCGCAACCTTGGTGGATCGATAAGGCTCTTTGGCCTCCAAGATGCCCGCCTCGAGGAGCAGATCTAAATGGCGACGGATTCCTGCCGCAGTCAGACTGAGCTTGCTTGCCAGGTCGGCAGCGCTCAAAGGTCCGTTTTCAAGAATGGTGCGAGCGACTAAATCCCGCGTCTTATCTTCATTCTTTTTCACAACATAAGTGTTGCGTAAATCGACCTTTTCCGCCACTTGGGGCCCGCATCCGCTTTCGTGTAAACCCAGGCACGCTCACACGGGATAGGCTACGAGCGTGAACTTAGTGAGTCTGATTTACACCACACTCGTAGTGCTTCAGACCCTTCTCGTACTCACCGGCGGTGCGGTGCGCCTGACAGGCTCAGGACTAGGTTGCCCCACCTGGCCAGATTGCGTCGGCGGTTCAATAGCTCCCGTCCCCCACCAAGCTCAGGGAACTCTCCATTCGTGGATTGAATTCGGAAACCGACTGCTCACCGTCCTTCTCATCGTCGCAATATTTGTTGCGATTGCTGGAGCTATCCGCTGGGGTCGTGCGCGCGCGGATTGGGCAATGATTCGCAATCTCGCAATTATCCAATTCCTAGGAATTGTGGCTCAGATCGCGCTCGGTGGAATCACGG
>CAIWXY010000096.1 GCA_903916775.1 uncultured Actinomycetes bacterium | reverse complement strand
TCTCATCAAATGTTGATTCCCAAACAGTTACCTTTAGTTGGAATACCAACCCCCTTTCGGAACATGTTGATCAATATGCCATTTACTATCAAGGATATGTGTCTGCGCCGAACGAAGTGGATCTGGGCGTACTGGCAGCCGTGGTTTCCAAGAATCTGGCGAAGGTAACTCTGATTGGATTTGACGGAACCACGGACCAATTTAATCCTTATGCACAAAATGAAATTCCAATATGTACAACTTCATACTGTCCCTTGCCTCCTAATCAGGCAAAGGTTTGGGTCATCGCCCACAATAGATTCGGATGGGGTGATAACGCTCCCTTTGCGGCCAATCCCGACGAGAACCCGGCAGATTTCTCGATGCTATCCAGTAATCAAGAAGCAGCGCTAAAACCCCCGAATTACTTCACGCTCAATCTCAAAACTATCAATTCTAAATTTCTAACTTTAGAGTGGCCGTACCCAACACTTTCTCCCGACTATTCAGAGTATGAGAGGCAATTCGACCCAACGAATATTGCAAAACCATTAGCTAACACAAAATGGATGGTTCCATGGGTGCCTAGTATGGAGTTGCCAACTTCACGATTTGGACCGGGACGTCCAAGCGGAGTCACGGGAGTAAAGGTTTCATTACTTGATTTAAAAAAGAAGCAAATCACAATTAGTTGGAAAGCGAGTCCATCGAAAGAGAGCGTCGATGAATATGCACTCTACTTAACGTATCCAGTCTGCCCAGACGATAGCTGTACCACGTGGCTGGTTGCGATAGTTAGGGGTACGTCCATATCGCAGCAACTGAACTTTGATGTGATGCCATTTGGAGATGATTTCGCAAAAGTGAGTGATGGCAAGACTCTCACTCTCTTGCCAATCTCCCAGCCGTATACTTTTTCTGTAATTGCACATAACAAGTTTGGATGGGGCGACAACGGCGATGACACCCCAAATCCTGATCAATTCAATGGAGATTTCAGACCACTGAGTCGGAGAGAGCTGGAACAACCGAACAGCGGTATCAGCTCGCCATTTGCCTCTAGTGGCAATGGGTGGGTAGATATCTCGATTCCTTGTACTGTCTTACCAAAGAATCAACAGAGCACCTGCTAATTTCAACCCAAGACAATGTGAAAAAACCCCGGTGATTTCTCACCGGGGTTTTTTGATTACTATATTTACTTGTTGATGCGCTCACCTGTTGCTGAATCGAAGAGGTGGATTGCATGAGGGATAGCTTCGACAGTGATTGTGTCGCCAGGCTTTGGTGGGTTCTTTGGATCCCAACGAACGATTACCTGTGCGCCTTCATCGGTGCCATTAGCAAACTTCACATCTTGATCAACTGGACGACCATAAACGAAGGCATCTGAACCGAGTTCTTCAACAACTTCTACGAGAACGTGGAAGCCACTTGAAGATGGTGTGAAGCCTTCTGGGCGAACACCAACGGTGACTGTTCCGTTGACATGTCCTGGGACGTCGATCTTGAAATCACCAAGGCTTGCCTTGCCGCCAGATACTGGAGCGGTCAAGAGGTTCATGGCTGGGGAGCCAATGAATCCTGCTACGAAGGCATTGATTGGTGCGTCATAAAGGTTACGAGGTGTATCAACTTGTTGTAGCAGACCATCCTTAAGAACGGCTACGCGATCTCCCATGGTCATAGCTTCAACCTGATCGTGTGTTACATAAACAGTTGTGATTCCCAAGCGGCGTTGGAGAGCAGCAATCTGAGTACGAGTTGCTACACGCAACTTTGCATCCAAGTTAGAGAGAGGCTCATCCATCAAGAAGACTTGTGGCTCACGAACAATTGCGCGACCCATAGCAACACGCTGGCGTTGACCACCAGATAGAGCCTTTGGCTTGCGATCTAGGTATGGCTCAAGGTCAAGAAGCTTTGCTGCCTCGAGAACGCGACGATCGCGCTCCTCTTTAGCAACTCCAGCAATCTTGAGCGCGAAGCCCATGTTCTCTGCAACTGACATGTGAGGGTAGAGAGCGTAAGACTGGAAAACCATCGCGATATCGCGATCTTTTGGAGCTACATCTGTTACATCGCGGTCGCCGATGCGGATCGAACCATTGTCGACCTCTTCTAGACCAGCAAGCATGCGAAGTGATGTTGATTTACCGCAACCAGATGGGCCTACGAGTACAAGAAACTCGCCATCGTTTACGGTGAGGTTGAGCTTGTCGACAGCCGGCTTAGTTGTGCCAGGGT
>CAIWXY010000095.1 GCA_903916775.1 uncultured Actinomycetes bacterium | reverse complement strand
TATGTCTCGATTGGTATAACTATGTCCACGTTCCGTAATTTAGGTGTTACCCCTGCGCTCTGCGAGGCTCTCGAAGCTCAGGGTATTACCGCTCCCTTTCCTATTCAGACCGCCACGCTGCCCGATGCCATAAAGGGACGCGATGTCCTTGGCCGCGGACAGACAGGCTCCGGTAAGACCTTGGCCTTCGGACTGGCAATGTTGACGCGCCTTAATGGCCGTACCGCCAAGCCTCACAAGCCACTTGGCTTAATTTTGTCTCCTACCCGCGAATTAGCAGTGCAGATCAATGATGTGGTTTCCCCTCTGGCTCGCAAGATCGGCCTCTCCTCTCAGGTTGTCGCTGGTGGCCTCTCCTACATCGGTCAGATCCAATCCCTCAAGCGTGGAGTTCCTGTAATCGTGGCAACTCCCGGTCGTTTGATGGACCTGCTCGAGAAGAAGCACATCGATCTATCAGATGTAATGATCACCGTCCTCGATGAGGCAGATCAGATGGCAGATATGGGTTTCCTACCTGTTGTTAAAGAGATTCTCTCGCTCACACAAGAGGGTGGACAGCACCTCCTCTTCTCGGCGACCCTTGATCGCGATGTAGATTCACTCGTCAAGCGATTCCTCAAGGATCCGATCACACACTCGTTGGAGAATGAGAAGTCTCGCGCCGCCGATATGACTCACCACTTGCTATTGCTTGATCAACAACACAAAGATGAGATCTCATCACAAATTGCAGCTCGCGATGGTCGCACAATCTTCTTCGTTCGCACCAAACATGGCGCTGACAAGCTCGCTGAAAAGATGTTGCGAAGTGGTGTCCCAGTTGGCGTTCTCCATGGCGGAAAGTCACAAGGTCAACGCACTCGCGTACTCAAGGCATTTAAAGATGGACGTGCATCTGCGCTCGTTGCAACGGATGTAGCGGCGCGTGGAATTCACGTGGATGATGTCTCACTTGTAGTTCACGTTGATGCCCCTGCAGATCACAAAGATTATTTACACCGTGCCGGTCGTACTGCCCGCGCTGGTGCAACAGGAACCGTTGTCACACTAGCCACACACAAGCAGAAGAAGGCAGTCTTTGGGATTACCAATCGTGCAGCGGTAAAACTCATCGAGAACCAGGTTCGCCCAGGCGATTCAAAGTTGCAAGAGATTACTGGCGCACAAGAGCCATCCGGAATTCCAATCGAGGTCGAAGCAGAGAAACCTTCTCGCAATGATCGCAAACCAGGAAGCCGTAGTCGTTCAAATGATCGCGGAAATAGAGATGGTAATTTCAAGCCACGTAAATCTGGCGGTGGACGTTTTGAGAGTGCACCGAAGACAGAGAGCGTCGAGTCTCGAGAAGAACGCAGTTTCCAACCTGCTCGCGAAGAACGCCGCGCAACTCTAGAGCGTTCTTTCTCATCTGATCGTCGACCAAAAGTTGACCGAGCCGAGCGTTCAGATCGTCCCTATCGCTCTGCACCCAAGAAGTGGGAGGAGAAGGCACGCGAATCACGCACTCGTGAAGAGAGCGCCACTCCAGCCGGAAACCGTGGACGCGTAGAGAGTTCGGCACCTGGTCGACCAGCCAAGAAG
>CAIWXY010000094.1 GCA_903916775.1 uncultured Actinomycetes bacterium | reverse complement strand
CGTATCAATTCAGATGTGATCGGCGCCCAAAATGCTTTTACAGATACGCTCTCTGGTGTGATCAGCAATATTCTGACTCTCAGTTTGGTAGCTGGCGCAATGTTCGTTCTCTCTTGGCAAATTACTTTGCTGGCCCTCGCACTCCTTCCGCTCTTTCTTTTTCCAACAAAATGGGTGGGCAAGAAAATTGCCGATCTCACTCGAGATTCATTTAATATCAATGCTGAGATGTCATCCACGATGACTGAACGCTTTAACGTTTCGGGCGCGCTGCTCGTGTCACTCTACGGAGAACCAGAGGCTGAGCGAAAATCCTTTAGCGCTAAGGCGCGCAAAGTAGCCGACATCGGTATCGAAGTCGCCATGCTCAATCGCATCTTCTTCCTGTCGATTACATCCGTTGCTGCAATCGCAACGGCTATCGCTTATGGCATCGGAGGGCACCTCGCGATAAGCGGTGCTATTACCGTCGGATCACTCCTGGCAATCACAACGTTGCTCGCCAGACTATATGGACCGCTTACCTCACTCTCTAACGTTCGAGTCGATGTAATGACCGCACTTGTCTCCTTTGAGCGAGTATTTGAAGTTCTTGATTTAGAGCCGATGGTTCAAGACGCGCCCGGTGCTATCAATCTGCCCGATCAGATCCCTTCTGTTCGCTTCGATCACGTTCACTTCTCTTATCCAACTGCTGATCAAATTTCACTCGCCTCACTCGAACTCGTTGCTAAAAAAGAGATAGTTGATTCTGGTGTAGTGCTTGATGATGTGAGTTTTTTTTGCGAGCCGGGATCATTTACGGCAATTGTGGGCCCTTCGGGAGCAGGTAAGAGCACCATCTCTGGCCTCGTTCCACGACTATACGATGTGACATCTGGTGCGATCGAAATTAGCGATATTGATATTCGTAACGTTTCACTCGCCTCACTGCGCAAGACAATTGGAGTAGTTACTCAAGATTCTCACATGTTCCACGACACCATCGCAGCCAATCTGAAATATGCGAAGAGCGATGCAACGCTGGAGGAGATGGTTGAGGCCTGTAAGGCAGCCCAGATTTGGGGGTTTATCGAATCCTTACCCAATGGCCTAGAGACTATCGTCGGTGAACGCGGTCATAGACTCAGTGGTGGAGAGAAGCAGCGACTAGCTATCGCTCGACTACTTCTTAAATCTCCAAGCATTGTTATTTTGGATGAAGCAACTGCGCACTTGGATTCGGAGAATGAGGCACTCGTTCAAGCGGCTTTAGAAGTTGCACTGAGAGGTCGAACAAGTATTGTTATCGCGCACAGACTTTCCACAATTCAAAACGCCGATCAGATAGTTGTTTTAGAGAAAGGTAGTGTCGTCGAAATTGGAAAGCACCAGGAATTAGTAAATCGACGCGGACTGTACTTCGAGCTCTATCAACGCCAGGTTCTTCACGGTAGGAATAGCGAATAGCCCCCGCAGTAGCGCCTTAAAGGTCTGAAAGATTTGGTAGCGACTTGCGAGGTTGGTGCAGTACAAATGCATTAGATTGACTTGGTCGTTCTTTTCCGGCATTTGCCATGACCACTGCGACATAGGGGAGAATTAAAGCCCCTGCGATAGCAAATGGACGGTAAGGGTTGTGAAGGACTATCGCAGCTATGAAGCAGAAGGTACGAACCATCATTGAGGCGAAATATGCTCGCTGACGATGGCGTTGATCTTGGGTTAATCCAATTTGTGTATTTGTAATTGCATGAACCGTTGTCGAAGTGGCTGTGATCGGTGAACTCTTCTGGCCTTGAATACCTGCCGGATTGGCAGATTTATCCTTCATTTTGCCTAATCCTCTTAAGAGTTTCATACTCCAAGAGTAAGTCTGATCCGCTCACCGCGCCTCTTTTAACTACGGGCTAGTAACGGTTAATCTGCTCACATGTCGAGCCAACTGCATGATCAGAACCCAGATGCTGCCAAGAAGCCCAGAGTGGTCTTTGTCACCGGCGGCAATCGCGGAATTGGGCTCTCAATTGCCCGAGCTTTCGCACACGAGGGCGACTTGGCAATCGTTTCGTATCGCTCCGGGGGGGCTCCCGAGGGACTCGTTGGCGTGCAGATGGATGTCACTGACCAGGCGAGCGTGGATCGCGCATTTGCTGAAATAGAGCAGGCCTACGGACCCGTTGATGTACTTGTAGCCAATGCTGGAATCACCAAAGATGGCCTCTCGATGAGAATGAGTGAAACCGATTTCCAAGATGTGGTGAACACCAATCTCACTGGCGCTTTCCGTACTGCCCAAAAAGCCCTCGCGCCAATGATGAAAAAGCGTAGTGGTCGAGTGATTTTTATCGGTTCAGTTGTAGGAATGTTGGGTTCGGCCGGCCAGGTTAACTATGCGGCG
>CAIWXY010000093.1 GCA_903916775.1 uncultured Actinomycetes bacterium | reverse complement strand
GTACCGAAGAGTGTCCAAAAAGTCGCTGACATCTTCTGTCTCTTGCTGCCACTCATGAAGTTGTTTGAGCCACATAACCCCGGGATCGTTCTCGACAGCAGCGGGACCCTTTTGCTTATATTTCCAGTGAGCTGCAATACCGAATTCGGCGCGAGCATGCATTTCCGTCGTGCGAATCTGGATCTCAACTGCCTTCCCATTGGGTCCAATAACGGTGGTGTGCAATGATTGATAAAGATTGAACTTTGGCATCGCGATATAGTCTTTAAATCGTCCAGGGATAGGGCTCCAACGCGCATGGATAGATCCCAGAACTGCATAGCAATCACGTACATCGTCAACAATTACTCGAATACCGACCAAATCGTAAATCTCGTTGAACTCACGTCCGCGAACAACCATTTTTTGGAATACCGAATAAAGATGTTTTTGGCGACCCTTGACAGTAGCTTTGACTCCTTCTTCTGCCAGATCAGCCTGAATCATCTCCGTCACTTCTTCGGAGAATTTCGCTCGAAGTGGAGAACGTTCCTGAACAAGCCTTTCAATCTCTTCAAACTTCTTGGGTTCCAAGACTTTAAATGAGAGATCTTCTAATTCCCACTTAATCGCATTCATTCCTAATCTATGTGCCAAAGGCGCATAGATATCCAGAGTCTCGCGCGCCTTGCGTGTCGCGCTCTCGGGATTCACAAATCCCCACGTACGTGCGTTATGAAGTCTATCCGCCAATTTGATGACAAGAACTCGAATATCTTTTGACATAGCCACGACCATTTTGCGCAGCGTTTCTGCTTCGGCAGATGGACCGTAGGTGAGCTTGTCGAGTTTCGTTACCCCGTCAACTAACTGCGCTACTTCATCTCCAAAGTCACTTCTAATTTGATCAAGTGTGTACTGGGTATCTTCTACTGTGTCGTGGAGTAAGGATGCAATAATTGTTGATTGATCCATTCCCAAAGACGCGAGAATCTCTGCAACAGCAACTGGATGAGTGATGTATGGTTCACCACTTTTGCGTAGCTGCCCTTCATGAGCATCTCGAGCAACGATGTATGCAGCCTCTACTGCACCCAGATCTAACTCTGACGAACTTTTAGCCAGCAGTTCAACAAGAGGGGCCAGCAATGTATCCATGCTGGCCCCTCTCTCTTAATACTTATGCAGTTGCAATATTACGTGCCGTTACTTGCGGTGAGTCTTTCTTTTTGGTTGATTGCGAGGGCCACGCTCGCGTCCTTCTTTCGAGTGAGTAGACGTAATCACTCCAGGAACTTCAACCTGATGCTCTCCTGCGAGCGGATTAGCACCAACGTTGCCACGTTGAGCAACTCGCTTGGAAAGTGACTTCATTGCAGGCTCACGCTCGCGAAGTGTCGCAAGGATTGGCGTCGCTACGAAGATAGACGAGTAAGTACCGGTGGCAAGACCGATAAAGAGGGCCAAAGAGAGATCCTTGAGAGTTCCCGCTCCCAATAGACCAGCACCAACGAAGAGAATTGACGCTACTGGGAGCAGCGCAATCAATGACGTGTTGAAAGAACGTACGAGTGTCTGATTAACGGCCAGGTTGGCAGCCTGAGAGTAGGTCATTCGGCCAGAGGCAGTAATTGAGCGCGTGTTCTCTCGGACCTTGTCGAAGACGACAACGGTGTCATAGAGCGAGTAGCCAAGAATTGTTAGGAAACCAATGACCGTTGCTGGAGTGACATCAAAACCGATCAAGGCATAAATACCTACAGTGATGAAGACGTCGTGCAGCACGGCGATGATTGCAGCTGCAGCCATCTTTGGTTCGAAAGCCAGGGCTAGATAGAGCATGACGCAGACCAAGAATCCGATTAATCCATCGATAGCCTTATGGGAGATATCTCTTCCCCACGAAGGTCCAATGCTCATTACGTTGATATTTGGAACCGCGACATTGAAAGTCTTTGAAAGAGAATTCTCAACAGCATTGTTCTGATCGTTAGTAAGAACACCGGTTGTCACTTCGAGTTTATTTACACCGATTTTCTGAACAATAGATTCAGAGGTGATTCCAGCTGCACTGACCGCATTTTGTCCCTCAATGACGGTTGCGTTAGGAGCCGTGAGGGTGAATTGAGAACCACCCTTAAATTCGATGCCGAGGTGTAGTCCGCGAACGCCGAGTGCGACGCCAGACACGATGATGACGAGCATCGAGAGCGCATACCAACGACGACGATTGGCAATGATGTTGAAAGATTTCTCGCCTCGATATAGACGACCACCCATTCCAGATAGACGTGACATTTATTGCGCATCCTTTCCGGTGACAACGCCCAGGCTCTTAGCTGAGAAGCCAGAGAGTCGATGACCGTTGGAGTAGAACTTAACTTTGGAGAGCGCACTCACCAATGGCTTTGTGAAGAAGAAGACAACAAATAGGTCGACAAAAGTCGTGAGACCGAGTGTGAACGCAAAGCCTCGTACATCGCCAACAGCGAAGAAGTAGAGAACTGCAGATGCGATTAACGATACGAAGTCAGCAACGATGATTGTGCGACGAGCGCGTGACCAACCTGTTTCAACAGCAGTACGCAAAGTGCGACCCTCGCGAACTTCGTCCCTCAAACGTTCAAAATAAACAATGAAGGAGTCAGCCGTAATACCGATCGACACAATTGCTCCAGCGATACCAGCTAGTGAGAGAGTAAATCCAATCCACTTACCGAGGAGTAAGAAGAGAAGGTAGGTAGTACCTCCGGCAACAGCAAGAGAACCTACGCTCACAAGGCCTAATCCACGGTAGTAAAGAACTGAGTACAAAATTACGAGAAGCAATCCAATAGCGCCAGCTAGTAGGCCATCGTGCAATTGGTTAGCACCAAGAGTTGGTGAAACTTGTTGCACATCACCACGATCAAATGAAAGTGGAAGTGCGCCGAACTTCAGGTTATTGGCCAGTGTAGAAGCAGTCGCCTGAGTGAAGTTTCCGGTGATCTGCGCGTTGCCGGCAGTGATTGCCTGAACGATGCGCGGCGCCTCTACAACTAGTCCATCAAGGACAATCGCCACTTCATTCTGTGGAGCAGCAAGTGATGTTACAGACTTTGTGAGGTTACCGAACTTAGTGGTTCCGTTTCCATCGAAATCTAGAAGTACTTGCCAGCCATTTCCTGAAGTCTGATCAAGAGACGCTGAGGCTCCCTTAATGTCTGAGCCAAGAACTTGGGCTGGAGCCAAAATGTATTTTGTTGCACCTGTCTGATCGCATGTTACGAGCGGAGCACTTGGTGCATCAACACTGCCACCTAAACGGTTGCTTGCTTTGGTGCAATCTAGCGCCGCGAATTGTGCATTCAGTGCGGCTGTAACTCCAGCTGGGAGCGTTGCAACTGGCGCGCTCTTAGTTGCGACACCGCTCTTACTCTGAG
>CAIWXY010000092.1 GCA_903916775.1 uncultured Actinomycetes bacterium | reverse complement strand
TCAGACCTCGACCCATAATCACAACTTCAGCGCCTTTGGTGCTAACGCCATAGCGATGCAAGAGTTCCAAGATCCCGCGCGGGGTGCAAGGAAGTGGAGCCGGCTCCCCGATCACTAATTTCCCTAAGTTGAGTGGGTGCAATCCATCAGCATCCTTATTGGGATCAATCGATTCCAAAATTAAATTCGCATTGATGCCCTTAGGCAGAGGTAATTGCACGATGTAACCGGTGCACTCTGGAGAATTATTGAGGTCTTTAATTGCGGCCAAGATATCGGCCTGCGAAGCACTCTCTGGAAGATCAACGCGGATTGAAGCGATGCCAACCTCAGCGCAATCGCGATGTTTGCCACCGACATACGAATGTGAACCTGGATCATCGCCCACCAGGACAGTGCCAAGACCAGGCTTGACCTTCATCGAAGCAACAACCGCGGCTAGCTCTGACTTAATCGCCTTGGCGGTCGCCTTGCCATCGAGAATCTGTGCGCTCATTGCTAAATCCTAACTAGGCATGTGAGAAGTGACGAACACCAGTAAAGAACATGGCGATTCCAGCGGCTTTTGCAGCAGCAATAACTTCTTCATCTCGCACACTGCCGCCTGGTTGTACGACTGCACTCACGCCAGCGTCAATCAAGATCTGAAGTCCATCTGCAAATGGGAAGAAGGCATCACTCGCCGCTACAGAACTCTTTGCTCGCTCTCCCGCACGAGCAACTGCGAGGCGGGCTGAATCAACACGGTTGACCTGTCCCATCCCAACTCCTACTGATGCTCCATCGTGAGCTAAGAGGATTGCATTGCTTTTAACGGCCCGAACGGCACGCCACGCAAATTGCAGATCTTGTAAGAGCTCGGCAGATAGTTGCTCACCAGATACTTGCGTCCAGTTAGCAGCATCATCACCAGATGCATCAACTAAATCGCTCTCTTGAATCAAGATTCCGCCAGTGATGGGGCGACGCTCGACCGTTGGATTCACATATTTATCGAGAGTGAGAATTCTGATCGAAGGCTTCTTAGAGAGAACTTCGACTGCACCTTCTTCATAACTTGGTGCAATAACAACTTCGGTAAATATCTCAGAGAGCGCTTTAGCCATTGCAAGTGAGACTGGGCGGTTGGTCGCCACAACTCCACCAAATGCTGAAACTGGATCGCAGGCATGTGCCTTGGCATAGGCATCTTCGATGCTTGACCCGATCGCGATTCCACATGGATTGGCATGTTTGATAATCGCGACGCATGGTTCTGCGTGATCGTATGCACTGCGGACCGCCGCGTCGGCATCTGTGTAATTATTAAATGACATCTCTTTGCCATGAAGTTGAACTGCTTGGGCAATGCCAGGTGTAATCCATGAAGTGGAGTTGGCGTAGACGCTCGCCCTTTGATGTGGGTTCTCGCCATAACGAAGTGAGGCGATGCGATGGAAAATCGCCGCCTTCCACTCATCAGCTGCCTCGAGTTGTTCACCAAGCCAAGTTGCAATCGCGGCATCGTATTCTGCTGTGGCGCGGAAGGTCTCCATCGCCAAACGTGTGCGCTCTGCCAAGGTAAATCCACCAGCCGCGAGTGCACTCTTAATCAATCCATATTGTGATGGGTTAGAGATAACCGCTACTGACCCGTGGTTCTTTGCTGCGCCACGCAACATTGAAGGTCCGCCAATATCGATCTGCTCAATGCACTCGGCAAAGTCATCAGT
>CAIWXY010000091.1 GCA_903916775.1 uncultured Actinomycetes bacterium | reverse complement strand
GTGGCGGTAAAGGCGTTAAAGGTGCAGCGCTCAAACAAGATGATCTGGTCGATCACTTCTTCATTGCATCAACTCATGATTGGTTGCTCTTCTTCACCAACAAAGGTCGCGTCTATCGCCTGAAAGTGCATGAGCTTCCTGATGCCGGTCGTGATGCACGTGGACAACACGTTGCTAACCTTTTGGAATTTAAACCAGATGAATCGATCGCTCAAGTAATCTCACTGCGTACTTATACCGACGCTTCATATTTGGTGATCGCAACTCGTTCAGGAATGGTGAAGAAGTCTCCACTCTCAGAGTACGACTCCCCACGTTCTGGCGGATTGATTGCTATCAACCTTAAAGAAGGCGACGAAGTAGTTTCATCCGCTTTGGTTTCTAACGATGACGAAATTCTTCTCGTCTCTAAAAATGGAATGTCGCTGCGCTTTGCCGCTAACGATGACTCAATCCGTGCGATGGGTCGCGCAACTTCGGGTGTGATCGGTATGAAGTTCCGTACCGATGACGAGCTACTGACAATGGCTGCGATCAATGGTGCGAGTGATGATCAGTTTGTCTTCACCGCAACAGATGGTGGTTATGCCAAGCGCACACCTCTTGAGGAATATCGCGAACAAGCTCGCGGTGGCATCGGAGTCAAAGCTGCAAAGATCGATGAAGGCTCCCGCGGAGTCCTTGTCGGCGCAATGATCGTCCAACCTGGCGATGAGATCCTTGCGATCACATCCGGCGGCGTTGTTATGCGCACCCCAGTCGAAGAGATTCGTGAGACTAGCCGTGACACCCTAGGTGTGCGCCTGGTGAACCTCGATGCTGGTACCTCGGTCGTTTCGATTACCCAAGTGAAAGATGCCTTGCCAGCAGCTGGAGCAGATGCTTCTGAGCCTGCCGCTGATGAGGATGAAGCCATTTTGGGAGATCAGGAATAGTCGGGTAACCTTTGCCCTTCGCACTTGAATTCTTAAGCGCTAGATCCCTCAAAAGATCCTGCGGTTGGGCGTGCAAATGCGGGCCTGTAGCTCAGCCTGGTTAGAGCGCTTCCCTGATAAGGAAGAGGTCGGAGGTTCAAGTCCTCCCAGGCCCACGGAATCGTTCCACTGCTTTTGTTGATAAGACAGAGGTCAGATAAGGTTCGGATTCTGCACGACAGTAGGACAAGTGAATACATTCGGGGCCTTAGCTCAATTGGTAGAGCGCCTGCTTTGCAAGCAGGAGGTCAGGAGTTCGATCCTCCTAGGCTCCACAACTATCTAGATAGCTTTTATGCAACACAGTAGAACAATCTAAGAAACACCTACTGACCTGAAAGGTCGAACAATGACACAAGCAACTCTCCACACATCAAAGGGCGACATCATCATCGAGCTCTTCCCTGATCACGCTCCAAAAACTGTTGCTAACTTTGTAAAGCTTGCTAAAGAGAATTTCTATAACGGAACAGTCTTCCACCGCGTCATCGCTGGATTCATGATCCAAGGTGGATGCCCACAAGGAACAGGAACAGGCGGACCTGGTTACAAGTTCGACGATGAGTTCCACGGCGACCTTCAGTTCGACAAGCCATACCTACTAGCAATGGCTAACGCAGGACCAAACACAAACGGTTCACAATTCTTTATTACTGCAGCTCCAACAACATGGCTCAACCGCAAGCACTCAATCTTCGGTGAAGTGAAAGATGCAGCATCACAAGCTGTTGTTGATGCAATCGAAACCACAAAGACTGGAGCAATGGATCGCCCACTAGATCCAATCACCGTCAACTCTGTAACTATTACAGAATAAGCTCTTTAGAGCATCAGCGGCTATGAAGCTTAAGAACTCGTTAACAACAGTTCTTATCTTTATTATCGTTGGTTTTTATATTGTTGCGGCCTACGCACCAACAATCACTTGGGGTTCACTTGGTCTTCAAGATCAACTACTGCTGATTAAAAAAGCAGTATTCCCCGACAACCAACTCCACGGTGTATTTGCCGGTGAATGGTGGCGTGTATTTACGGTCGCACTCACCCACGCCAACTGGTTTCACCTTGGTTCCAATATGTTGGCCTTCTTCCAATTGGGCAACATCGTCGAGCGCTATTACGGCCGCGCCAAATACGCACTGCTTCTCACAGTCTCACTCGTCGCATCATCATTCGCCGCACTTTGGTTGCTACCAACTAACGAGCCTTGCGTCGGCGCATCAGGAATGATCTTTGGATTATTTGGCGTCATGCTTGTGACTGGTAAGCGCATGGGTGTGGACTATCGCCAAGTTCTCGGTCTCATCGTTCTCAACCTCGCCATCACTTTCGCAATTCCAGGAATCGCCTGGCAGGCACACATTGGCGGTCTCGTCGGCGGATATGTCGCAGCCCAGCTCCTCCAAAGCTTCAGCAAGCCGCGCCCTTTTCAGTTCTAAAACTGAACCATCCCAGCGCTGCGAACCAAGCCATTTCGGCCTGATGCGGCTTCCAGCCGCGGTAAAGATTTCTGCAGGCCTCATTGGCTGATTCTCTAGCGCTGCGATATCCGCAGGCTCGATCCAGATTTGGACCGTGAGGGGCAGCAGAGGTTTTACCGCTGCTGGAAGCCGCATCTGCCCCTTAGGTCGCAAATCGGATCGGGCTGAGACCGCCGGGAATAAATTAGAGAAGACCGGGGTTCAGTAGATAACTCGAACTTGAGCCGCCGCGACTCAATCTTTTGACAGCCGTGGACTCAAGGGAGAGAATTCAGTCAGACCCAGACGTAAAAGGGGTAGAGCCTCGAGCTAGATAGCAAGAGGCAGGATTAAAGGGAGAATGAACATGGCTAAAGCCGTAGGAATTGATCTAGGAACAACAAATAGCTGCGTAAGCGTACTCGAAGGCGGCGAACCAACAGTTATCGCCAACGCCGAAGGCGCCCGCACCACACCATCGATCGTCGCGTTTGCGAAGAACGGTGAAGTCTTGGTCGGAGAGGTCGCCAAGCGCCAGTCAGTGACTAACGTCGAGCGCACCATCCGCTCCGTGAAGCGTCACATGGGTACCAACTGGACCTTCCCAGAGGGTGGCGGGGATATCGATGGCAAGAAGTACACCCCACAAGAGATTTCAGCTCGTATCTTGATGAAGCTCAAGCGCGATGCCGAGGCATACCTTGGCGACACAGTGACTGATGCAGTTATTACTGTGCCTGCTTACTTCAACGATTCAGAGCGTCAAGCAACCAAGGAAGCTGGCGAGATCGCAGGACTTAACGTCCTACGTATCGTTAACGAGCCAACAGCTGCTGCATTCGCTTATGGATTTGATAAGGGCGACAAAGAGCAGACAATCTTGGTCTTCGACCTTGGTGGCGGAACATTCGACGTATCACTTCTCGAAATGGGTGAAGGCGTTATCGAAGTTAAGGCAACCAACGGTGATAACCACCTCGGTGGAGATGACTGGGATCAAGCGCTTGTTGATCACCTTGTTGCAACATTCAAATCTGCAAATGGAATTGATTTAACAAAGGACAAGATGGCAATGCAGCGCGTACGCGAAGCTGCAGAAAAGGCGAAGATCGAACTCTCATCTTCTGCTTCGACATCAATCAACCTCCCTTACATCACTGTTGATGCAGAGAAGAACCCATTGTTCTTGGACGAGACAATCACACGCGCACAGTTCCAGTCACTGACTGCCAACTTGCTCGCACGTTGCAAGGTCCCATTCCAAACAGTTCTCAAAGATGCTGGTATCCCAATCGACAAGATCGACCATGTTGTTCTTGTTGGTGGATCTACTCGTATGCCAGCTGTTGTTGATCTTGTTCGCGAGCTCACTGGTGGCAAAGAGCCTAACAAGGGTGTTAACCCCGATGAGGTTGTTGCAGTCGGTGCAGCTTTGCAAGCCGGTGTTCTTAAGGGTGAAGTAAAAGACATTCTTCTCCTCGATGTCACACCACTATCACTTGGTATCGAAACCAAGGGTGGCGTCATGACAAAGTTGATCGAGAAGAACACAACAATCCCAACAAAGCGTTCAGAGATCTTCACAACTGCTGATGACAATCAACCAGCTGTACAGATCCACGTCTTCCAAGGTGAGCGCGAGATGGCTTCGGCTAACAAGCGTCTAGGTCAATTCGATCTCCAAGGAATCGCACCTGCTCCACGCGGAGTGCCACAAATTGAGGTCACATTCGATATCGATGCCAACGGAATCTTGCACGTAGGTGCCAAAGATCTAGGTACCGGTAAGGAACAGAAGATCACAATCTCTGGCGGATCATCTCTCTCCAAGGAAGAGATCGAGCGCATGGTCAAGGATGCCGAAGCACATGCTGAGGAAGATAAGGCCCGTCGCGAAGAAGCAGAAGCTCGCAACATCGGTGACTCACTTGTCTACCAGACAGAGAAGTTCATCAAGGACAACGAGGAGAAGTTGTCACAAGGTGATGCTGCTGCCAAGAAGACCGAAGTCGATGCTGCACTTGCAGATCTCAAGAGCGCTCTTTCTGGAGCAGATATTGCTGCAATCAAGAGTGCCACCGAGAAGGTCTCGACACTGAGCCAAGAGATGGGAGCTGCTCTCTATGCAGCTAACCCAGAAGGCGCAGCTACTGATGAGAGTGCATCAAACGGCGACAACGTCGAAGATGCCGAGATTGTTGACGAGGCATAAGCGAAACCATGACTGATAACAATCAGAATTCGGTTAACCCTGATGAGAGCGCTGAACAAGCGCTCTCTGATGCGGTTGCAGAAGCACTCCAACCAGATCCAATCAACGATCTGACACTCGATCTCCAACG
>CAIWXY010000090.1 GCA_903916775.1 uncultured Actinomycetes bacterium | reverse complement strand
GCAACAGTTATTTGCATATCGCCATCGCCATAACGAACAGAAACAAATTCACCTGCAACATCGGAGTGCTCTACTTCGATATCCGAAAGTGCAGTGAGGCAACGTGGGCACCAGTTGATGATGCGCTCGGCGCGATAAATAAGGTCAGCTTCATACAGACGCTTAAAGATTTCTAGAACGGCTTTCGAGAGTCCTTCATCCATGGTGAATCGCTCGCGCGACCAATCAACGCTATCTCCCAGGCGCTTCATCTGATCGAGGATTGATCCACCAGATTCTTCTTTCCACTCCCAGACTTTCTCAACAAACTTTTCGCGACCTAAATCATGACGCGTGAGACCTTGAGCGGCAAGCTGCTTTTCAACAACATTTTGGGTAGCAATTCCGGCGTGATCCATTCCAGGAAGCCATAGAGCCTCAAAGCCCTTCATTCGCTTCATGCGAATCAAAATATCTTGGAGGGTGTGATCTAGCGCGTGGCCGATATGCAGAACACCTGTGACGTTAGGAGGTGGAATAACAATTGCGAAAGGCGGCTTCTCGGATTTGCTATCTGCTGTGAAGTAGCCGGCATCGAGCCATTTCTTATAGAGGGGTGCCTCGATCTCGCTCGGAGTAAAACTTGCAGCTAGTTCAGGACGCTCGCTCATAGGACGTTAGTCTAGATTAAAAAATCAGAGACAGAACTAGCTACTAAGCGCTCTTGTCGATCGAGGATTTATCTGACTTTCCCGCACGCTTAGGGCCGCTACCGCGATTGACGTAGGTCGGAGCAGCTTCTTTCATCACGGCTTCTGGCGTGATGATTACGCGCTCGATGTCACTGCGAGATGGCACTTCGTACATCACGGCGAGAAGAGTCTCTTCCATGATTGCGCGAAGTCCACGGGCACCAGTTCCGCGTTTGATCGCTAAATCAGCGATGCACTCAAGTGCTTCTTGGCTAAATTCCAACTCAACGCCATCGAGATCAAAGAGGCGCTGATACTGCTTCACCAATGCATTCTTAGGCTCGGTCAGAATTTCCATAAGAGCTGGGCGATCAAGATTTTCAACGCTCGTCAAAATTGGCAAGCGGCCTATGAACTCAGGAATCATTCCAAACTTAAGGAGATCTTCTGGCATAACTTCGCCAAAGATATCGATCTTGTCGAGTTCTGCTTGGCTCTGAAGGGTCGCGTTAAATCCGACTCCTGCTTTGCCCTTGCGGCCTTCGATAATCTTCTCTAGTCCGGCGAATGCTCCACCAACGATAAAGAGAATATTTGTTGTATCGATCTGCAAGAACTCTTGATGTGGGTGCTTACGTCCACCCTGAGGTGGAACCGATGCAACAGTTCCTTCAAGAATCTTAAGCAGTGCTTGCTGCACACCTTCACCTGAGACATCGCGGGTAATCGAAGGGTTCTCGGATTTACGAGCGACCTTGTCGATCTCATCGATGTAGATGATTCCGGTCTCGGCCTTCTTGGTATCAAAATCAGCGGCTTGGATCAGCTTAAGAAGAATGTTCTCAACATCTTCTCCAACATAACCAGCTTCGGTGAGAGCGGTCGCATCGGCGATAGCGAATGGGACATTGAGCATGCGGGCAAGAGTTTGTGCCAAAAGAGTTTTACCGCAACCAGTTGGTCCAAGAATCAGGATGTTTGATTTTGCGAGTTCGATGGAATCTTCGCGCTTTGATTCACCTGATTGAACGCGCTTGTAATGGTTATAGACAGCGACAGAGAGTGACTTCTTTGCGCGATCTTGACCTACAACGTATTGATCCAAAAATGCATAAATCTCTTGAGGCTTAGGGACTTCGGTCAGCCCAAGTTGTGAGGTCTCCGTAAGTTCTTCAATGATGATCTCGTTACAGAGATCGATGCACTCATCACAGATGTAGACACCGGGACCAGCAATGAGTTTTTTAACCTGCTTCTGCGTCTTTCCGCAGAAAGAACACTTAAGCAGATCGCCACTCTCGCCAATACGGGTTGTCATGGGATAAGCGTATGAGAAAAGACGAAAGCCTGGGTGGATTTTCCCACCCAGGCTGTTCGCTTATAGAGTAAATCAGCTTCTTATTTGGAAGCCTTACGAGATGCAAGAACTTGATCGATGATCCCGTACTCCACTGCTTCTGCAGCGGTAAGAATCTTGTCGCGCTCAATATCCTTGCTGATCTCTTCCACGCTCTTGTTGGAATGCTTTGCAAGCATCTCTTCAAGGAGAGAACGCATGCGCAAGATTTCGCGTGCTTGGATTTCGATATCAGAGCCCTGGCCCTGACCTTCGCTATATGGCTGATGAATCAAGACGCGTGCATGTTCGAGTGCCATCCGCTTGCCTTTTGCTCCACCAGCAAGAAGAACTGATGCAGCTGATGCAGCTTGGCCAAGACAAATTGTCATGACATCTGGACGAACAAATTGCATGGTGTCATAGATTGCAGTCAACGCGGTGAATGATCCACCTGGTGAGTTGATGTACATCATGATGTCGCGATCTGGATCCATAGATTCAAGGGTCAAGAGTTGTGCCATGACATCGTTTGCAACGGTGTCATCGATTCCCTGACCAACGAAAATGATGCGTTCTTCAAAGAGCTTTGTGTACGGATCTAAGCGCTTATAGCCATACGAAGTCTTCTCTTCGATAGTTGGAAGCACATAGCGGCTAGTGAATTCTGAGACGCGATTGATGTTCATGCTCATGCTGTTCCACCACTTCCTGAAACTTGACCTGCAGATCGAACGACGTGATCACAGAGACCATAGGCCTGAGCTTCTTCTGCATCGAACCAACGGTCGCGATCTGAATCGGCCGTGATGCGCTCAAGAGTCTGACCCGAGTGATAAGCGATGAGTTCGGCCATACGCTTCTTGGTGAAAGCCATCTGCTCTGCCTGAATTTTGATATCGGTCGCTGTGCCACCAATGCCACCAAGTGGTTGGTGCATCAAGATGCGTGCGTTAGGAAGCGCATAACGCTTGCCCTTTGCGCCAGCCGTAAGCAAGAACTGACCCATAGATGCTGCTAGACCCATTGCGACTGTGACTACATCGTTCTTGATGTATTGCATGGTGTCGTAGATAGCCATACCCGCAGAGACTGAGCCTCCGGGTGAGTTGATGTAAAGATAGATGTCCTTCTCTGGATCTTCTGCAGCGAGCAGAAGCATCTGAGCAGAGATTGCGTTCGCCATGTTGTCTTCAACTTGTGAACCCATGAAGATGATGCGATCTTGGAGCAGGCGTTGATAGACCTGATCGTCTAACCCACCGCCAAATTGACCCGCTGAACGGGCTGCCTTGATATCCACTGCTCCTCCTGAAATTTGCTTGTTTTACCTGTATTGACCTTAACAATCTTTAAGGCCAAATGCTTCCGCAAATGAGGAACTTTTAGCTCGGGGCTGTTCGCCCTGAGAGAAGTGTTATTCCTCGGTCTCCTCAGCGCTGTCGATGACTGTTGGAGCCGCTGGGCGAAGTGCCTCGAGGTCAACAACCTTGCCAGACTTGGTAACAACCTTCACGCGACCAAGTACGCCAGCCAACGCCTTTGCGCGACCAACTTCAGCAACCATGGTCTGAATCTGACCAGCTTCTGAAACTTCCTTGATGAATTGATCAGGAGTCATTTGGTAGCGAGCTGCTGCGCGGAAAAGATATTCGCTGAGCTCTTGCTCATTCACTGCAACATTTTCAGCACTCACAATGGTGTCGAGCAGAATCTCTTGAGTGAGTTGCTTTGTGGTCTGCTCAGTTACTTCCTTGCGGTGCGCCTCATCTTCTAGGCGACCTTCTCCTTCAAGGTGAGCATGTACTTCTTCTTCAATGAGATTTGTTGGCAGCGGAATTGTTACTGACTTGATGAGCTCTTCTAGCAATGTGTCACGAGCATGTGAACCCTGCTCGAGTTGCTTCATGCGCTCAAGACGAGTCTGAACATCGGCGCGAAGTTCTGCAAGAGTGTCGAACTCACTTGCAAGCTTTGCAAATGAATCATCAAGCTCTGGAAGATCGCGATACTTCACTGCCTTAACAGTCAAATCAACATCTGCCTTTTCGCCTTCTGGCATTCCAACGAGAGTTGCTTCAAAACGCTTGCTCTCATTCTTATCCAAACCGATCAAGGCCTCATCGAGTCCCTCAACCATGCTGTTTGAACCTACTTCGTAAGAAATATCGTTTGCTGTGCCACCATCAAGTGGTGCGCCATTGATTGTTGCAACGAGATCGATAGTGACGAAATCACCTGTCTCAACTTTCTTCTCAACAGTTGTGAGTGTTCCAAAGCGAGCGCGTAGTGCATCAACTTGTGTTGCTACTTCTGCATCGTCAACGACAACATCGTCAACAGTAATTGTCATCTCTGAAAAATTAGGAAGTGTGATCTCTGGACGAACATCTACTTCAACAGTGAATGCAAGCTTCTCGTTATCAACCAACTCAGTGATATCTACATTTGGACGACCGATAGCAATGATTTTGTGCTCGGCCTTTGCTTTGCTATAGAAATCAGAGAGCGCTGAGTTAACTGCCTCATCCAAGATCGCACCACGACCAAGACGTGCTTCGATCATCGCTGTAGGAACTTTGCCCTTACGGAAACCTGGAACATTGATGCGCTCACCGAGAACTTTGTAAGCATTTGCAATGTGAGGTTGTAGCTCTTCGAAGGTAACGTCGATTGTTAGCTTGGTACGAGTTTCAGTGAGTTTTTCTACGGCGCTTTTCACGAAGGCCCTTTCGAGAGATTTAATCTATGTACGAACATGGGTTGACTTGCTGGTCGGGGCGGGGAGATTCGAACTCCCGGTCTCCTGCTCCCAAAGCAGGCGCGCTAGCCACTACGCTACGCCCCGTGGCGTAAGCAGGAAGTCTAAGGGGTCGAGTTCACATCTCCTAACCAAACCCGATACCTTTATCCCCTGCAGGTCGCCCTCCGCCTCGGCGGGGAGCACGAACGGGTCAGAGAAGGTGTCCGAAAGAACACCTCCCCAGCCCAATCCATGCGGGTGTAGCTCAATGGTAGAGCCCCAGCCTTCCAAGCTGGCCATGCCGGTTCGATCCCGGTCACCCGCTCCAGTCTTTACAGGAGCGAACCCACTAGTTGGGAAATATAAGTCCCAGTTGTAATTAAGGGATCGCCAGAGGTGGCCTCAAAACTGGTTAACGTCAAAATTAATTGTGAAGGCGTAATTGCGCCAGATGCATTAACAATTATTTTTGCGTAGGTGTCAGTTTCGCTGTCAACACTTGGAACCCGATCCGCTGTGGTTTGAGCACAAAAATAAGTCATGCTCACAATCGGTGTACCGCCGGTTGCTGAGACGCTTAATTTCAAAGTTGGAAGTGAATTTCCTGCGGTTGTTGAACTCAATAGAACGTCAACAACATATATCTTTCCCGGAGAAAATGTTCCGAAGGCACTTGAATTAATTGATGCCTGAGCCGATCCACTTAGGTTCGCAAATAGCACTCCCGACGTTTGAACCTGCGAAGGCCCTGTTGCGCCCTGAGCACCCGTTAAGCCAATAGAACCGCTACTTCCAGCGGCACCTGTTGCACCCGTTGTACCTTGCAAACCTTGTGGCCCAGTTAAACCTTGAGCACCCGTTGCACCAACAAGTCCTTGAGATCCACTGCTACCAGTCAATCCGGTTGTGCCAACTGCACCTGTTAATCCAATTGCGCCTGTTGGACCTGTAGGGCCAACAATTCCTGTCGGACCAGAAACTCCTTGTGCACCTGATGCACCGGTAGTACCTGAAGGGCCTGTTGCACCCGTCAATCCCGTAGTTCCAGTCTGTCCCGTTAAGCCTTGATCGCCTTTAGGTCCTGTTGCACCAGAAGGACCCGTGGCTCCTGTGGCGCCAGTGAGACCTGTTAAACCTTGATCTCCTTGAGGGCCTGTGGCGCCTGTCGCACCGATTGAACCCTGGGCTCCTTGTGGACCTGTTGCACCGGCTGAACCCGAACCGCTTTCACTTGCACTGCCTGCCGGACCAGCAATTCCTTGAGGCCCTGCTGGACCCGTGGGCCCTGTTGCACCGATGGAACCTGGCGAACCAGCAAGACCAGGTACGCCTTGAGCACCAGTTTCTCCAGTTAGGCCCTGAAGTCCAATAGGGCCGCTCTTTTCAGAGGCGGTAGCCGCAGATCCAGCGGCGCCGTTTGCACCTGCTGCGCCTGGAGTTCCATTAGTACCTGCCGGACCTCTCAATGAAGTTGGTGCTGGCCATCGTCCATTTGATTTAGGTCCATAAAAATTAAATGTGCTTAAGTCGATATAAAAGTCACCATCTCCACCTAGAGATGAACTTGGGGCACCTTTGCCACTTCGGATTGTGTTAGGTGTTGTCGCTGTAACACGTCCGGCCATTGCAAGACCTTCATGTTTTACTGCCGCATACGCATCCTGCTGCAGAGCTGAGGTGATCACGATACTGACTGCAATCACTATCGTTGAAACTCTTTTGATGGTCTCTAGCTTTGGCATGCGTTCCCCGTTCTGGGGTCATGGATCCCCAAATGGGAGCAAGTAACTAAGTGTGTGCGCCCGCCACTATTAGCAGCGCGCGACACCCTTCAAACTCACAACTAGTTCTCAGGGCAATCGCCATGCTTTTTCAGGTAGAGACGCCAATCTTCAACCATTCAGATGTGAGGGCATCTGAAAGTGGGACTAACTGAGTGCTTGTTCGTGAGGGGCAAGCACAAGTTATCTATTAAGGAGAAACATGAAGAAGACAACAGTGGCAATCGCCGCAGTAACCGCAACTCTTTCACTTGGTACAGCTGGAATCGCATCAGCTGCGACAACAACCAAGGCTCATAAAGTCACCGTAACGACAGTCTCCCAAAAAAATGGAGTCAACCCAATCGCTTCTGTACTTGCTTCGCTAGTCGCTAACGGAACAATCACAGCTGCGCAGTCGACAGCGATCTCCAACGCACTCGCTGCAGCTCGCCCAACTGCTCCGACACCATCAACCTCTGGCGCTCCTTCAATCGGTAAGGGTGGCCCAGGATTTGGTGGCGGACGTCCAGGATTTGGTGGCTTCGGTGGCGGATTCGCCCAG
>CAIWXY010000089.1 GCA_903916775.1 uncultured Actinomycetes bacterium | reverse complement strand
TCTACTGCAAGCGCACCTCGAGCAACGAAATCTTCGAGCTCTTTCTTTTCCGTGCTTGAAAATGGCTTGAGTACATAATCTGCGGGATCTTGAGGTCCTGCTGGGCGACCGATTCCCATGCGGATGCGGAAGTAATCTGGGCCGCCGAAATGTTTGGTGATGTCTTTCAGGCCATTGTGGCCGTTGTCCCCGCCACCTTTTTTGATGCGAATGGTGTTAAAGGGAATGTCGAGTTCGTCATGAATCACAATGAGATTGGCCGCTGAGACTTTGTAGAAATCAGCCAAGGCCTTTGCAGGGCCGCCTGATTCATTCATGTAGAGCTTTGATTTAGCTACCGTTACGCCAACGCCATTAACGCGGATATCTGCGATCTCGGTGCGTGATTTGTGTGTTGAAAATTTTGAACCGCTCGCCATGTAGTCAATAACCATCTGACCAATGTTGTGGCGAGTCTTGGCATATTGATCGCCGGGGTTTCCGAGTCCGAAAACTACCCAGCGATCAGCCATAGTAAATCTATTTCTTTATTACGCTGCGAAATTAATTGGCAGCTTCTGTAGCCGCAGCTGCAGCGGTCTCTTCTGCTGTTGCGCCACCCTTTTCAGAGAGGTGAACAACGATGAGATCAGGATCAGAGATGAGCTTTGCGCCTGCAGGCAAGACAACATCCTTCGCATACTTGCTATGTCCTGCAGCCAAACCTGTGAGATCGAGAGTAACGAATGAAGGAATTGAGGTTGCCTCAACTTCAACTTCGATCTGGTTGTTGTTGTGCTCAAGGATTCCATCACGATCGTGCTCACCAGTTGTGTGAACAGGAATTTCAACCGTAACGCGCTCACCGCGACGAACGATCACGAGATCGATGTGCTCAAGGATCTGTGTAAGTGGGTTCTTTACAACTGACTTAGGAAGTGTGAGCTCGGTCTTTCCATCGACAACAACATCGAGAAGGACGTTTGATTGCTTGAGAGCAATTGCTAGCTCGCGAGCTGGAAGTGAGATGTGTTGTGGCTCTGCACCGTGGCCGTAGATAACGCCAGGAACTAGACCAGCACGACGATCACGACGTGATGCACCCTTACCGAATGACGTGCGCTTTGCGCCATTGATTGAAATCTCAGCCATGTGGAACTCCCTTAAATTGAACGGACACAACACGTTCCAAGGGAGACACCGTCGATTACGGATATTCCTATCCCTCGCCGGAACGAAGACGCTAGGTTAGCGGGCTTTAACTATGACCGTCAAAAAGGCTGGTTACGGAGCCATCCTCGAAGACCTCGCGGATCGCGCGACCCAACAGTGGAGCGATCGAGAGCACTGTGAGGCGGTCAAACTTAGCCTCCTCCGGGATTGGCAAGGTATTGGTGACGACAACCTCTGAGACGCGAGAGGCCTTGAGGCGCTCCACAGCAGGCCCTGAGAGGACAGCGTGGGTAGCAGCGACAATTACCTCGCTTGCACCCTCTTCGAAGAGAGCATCGACAGCTTTGGTGATCGTGCCAGCGGTATCGATCATGTCATCGATGACTACGCAGGTCTGACCCTTTACATCTCCCACAACGCGGCCAGTGACCGATTCGTTAGGGATACGAGGATCGCGAGTCTTGTGAATGAATGCGATAGGAACTCCGCCCAACATATCTGACCAACGCTCAGCTACGCGCACGCGACCAGAATCCGGAGAAACGATTGTGAGGCGGGAGCGATCGACTTTGCTACCAACGTAATTGGTGAGAAGTGGAAGTGCGAAGAGATGATCGACTGGGCCATCAAAGAAGCCTTGGATCTGTGAGGTGTGAAGATCGACAACCATCAAACGATCGGCGCCAGCAGTCTTGAAGAGATCTGCCATGAGGCGAGCCGAGATTGGCTCACGTCCGCGATGCTTCTTGTCCTGACGGGCATAACCGTAGAACGGTGCAACGACTGTAATTCTCTTTGCAGATGCACGCTTAAG
>CAIWXY010000088.1 GCA_903916775.1 uncultured Actinomycetes bacterium | reverse complement strand
TGAATATTACCAATTAGCCTAATGTTTAAGCAGGTAAGCAATCGCACAAGCAGCCAAGAGCAACGCATTATCTCCATCAATCGGTGCATAGTTGTCATTGGCGGGTAAGAGCCAGATGTGACCGTCCTTCTTGGAAAGAGTCTTGACTGTGGCTTCGCCATCAATCATCGCAGCAACGATCTCACCCTTCTCTGCCGATTTTTGCGAACGAATCACAACGAAATCTCCATCGCAGATTGCAAGATCGATCATGGAGTCGCCGACAACTTTAAGTAAGAAGAGCTCGCCTTTGCCGACCAATGACTCTGGGAGGGGATAGACCTCTTCAATGTGTTGTTCTGCGGTGATCGGACCACCAGCAGCAATTCGACCCACGAGCGGGATATTGACGGTCTTCTCTGGCTTAATGGCATCTTCGTGCTCGACCACCTCAAAGGCACGACCCTTGGTGGCGTCCTTGCGGATAAAGCCCTTTTCAATGAGAGCGTCGATCTGGTAGCTGACAGAGGCAGGGGAGGCTAGGCCTGCTGCGGCGCCGATTTCACGCATCGAAGGCGGATAGCCCTGAGTGGCGATCGCCTCTTTAATGACGCTCAAAATGAGCTCCTGGCGTGTGGTTAGCCCACTGTCCGTTGGCTCAGCTTCCTCGAGGGAAATGGCTGGCTTGGCTGAGGTGTCCTTTTTACTCATGGATTAAGGGTAGATGAATAATCCGGAAAAGTCGAACACTTGTTCGAAAAAATATTGCCAATGTCAGTGGGGTGGTCTATCTTTATCTATAGAACAGATGTTCGAATCCCCTCGAACATCAGGTACTACTGAGTGAAAACGAAGTAGCTGGTTATAGAAGGAGCAAAGAAGATGGCAACAAAATTAACAAAGCGCGGACGCAACGTTGTACGTGGTACAGCTGTAGCATCGCTATTAGTAGTGATTGGCGCTGGTTTTAGCGCTGTCGGTAATGCTTCTGAAAATGCAATTGATGCAACTCCTGCATCGACAGGTTATGTGAAGGTTGTTGTTGCACCGGGGGAGACACTTTGGTCTCTTGCTTCAATGGTCGCCGGCAATCGCTCAGTCTCTTCCGTCGAGGACGCGATTGTTACCGCCAACAACCTCACTGGACCTGACCTCACAGCGGGTGTGCGTCTCTGGGTTCCTACAAAATAAACACTGCTGTATTACTGGTCGCTAGCTGATTGCTGTCCGTTTTCTCCTGATTTTTGGGGAACGGAGTAAATGTTCACCTTCCTGCTAGCCGACACGCCGAGTTAATTCTGCAGAACCCTCAACTCTCGATGTACAGTTAACACAACATCTAGGGGTAAAACTGCAAAACGTGTCCATAAGTTGTGGTTTTTCTTCCAGATCGAGTGTTTTTCCGCTAGTGTCCAGCCTCTGCACAGGAAACAGTAATTGTTTCCGTCAGAACAAGAAAAACTCAGATTTACCGAGAAACCAGGAGCCACACGATGATCTGCCCGTTCTGCCGCCACGATGACTCACGAGTCGTCGATTCGCGCCCAGCAGAAGAAGGCACCCTCATCCGTCGACGCCGCGAGTGCACATCGTGCTCACGTCGCTTCACGACCTCTGAGACCTCAGTACTCCTGATCATTAAGCGTTCTGGCGCAACAGAACCATTTAGTCGCGAGAAGGTCATCGCTGGTGTCCGCAAGGCATGCCAGGGCCGTCCGATCAATGATGATGACTTTGCGCTGTTGGCCCAACGTGTCGAAGAAGCTCTTCGCGCAGATGGCCAAGCCGAAGTCGAAGCACATGAAGTAGGAATGGCGATCCTCGCGCCGCTCCGTGAGTTGGATGAAGTTGCATACCTTCGTTATGCATCTGTCTATCGCAATTTCACATCGCTTGAAGATTTCGAAGGTGAGATCGCACTTCTCCGCGCCGCACCTTCAAGAAGTAACCAGCAAGAAACAGCCGCCCCAGCTGTCGCAGCAAACAACGCACAGCAATAAATCATTTACTCAGCATCTATATAAGGAGAAATACGCATGTCAATCGTCGACCGCCCAGCTGGCTCAAGCAAGACAGAGGGCTCAGCAAAGAAGACTGTGGGTAAGGGCCTCACAATCGACCGCATCTATACAACTGCGGGCACACACCCATACGACGAAGTGACATGGGAGCGTCGCGATGTTGTTCAGACCAACTGGAAGTCCGGAGAAGTTATCTTCGAACAAAAGGGCGTTGAATACCCTGACTTCTGGTCAGTGAATGCTTCAACAATCGTAACAACCAAATATTTCCGCGGTGCAGTGGGGCACGACAACCGCGAGTGGTCACTCAAGCAGGTTATCGATCGCGTTGTTTTGACTTACACAAAAGCCGGTAAGGAACACGGATACTTTGCAACTGATGCTGATGCAGAAGTATTCGAACACGAACTTACATGGATGCTTATGCACCAAGTCTTCTCATTTAACTCACCAGTCTGGTTTAACGTTGGAACCAACGCACCACAGCAAGTAAGCGCATGCTTCATCTTGTCTGTTGATGACACAATGGATTCAATCCTCAACTGGTACCGCGAAGAAGGAATGATCTTCAAAGGCGGTTCAGGTGCAGGACTTAACCTCTCACGCATCCGTTCTTCTAAGGAGCTTCTCAAGTCCGGCGGAACTGCATCTGGCCCAGTCTCATTTATGCGCGGCGCAGATGCATCTGCAGGAACAATCAAGTCAGGTGGCGCAACACGTCGCGCTGCGAAGATGGTTGTTTTGGATGTTGATCACCCAGATATCGAGGAATTCATCGAGACCAAGGTTCGTGAAGAGGACAAGATTCGCGCACTTCGCGATGCTGGATTCGACATGGATCTCGGCGGCAAGGACATCATCTCTGTCCAGTATCAGAACGCAAACAACTCAGTTCGCGTCTCGGATAAGTTCATGCGTGCATATGAGAACGGTGAAGACTTCGGTCTCGTCGCTCGCGCAACAGGTGAAGTCATCGAGACAATCGAAGCTCGCAAGTTGTTCCGCACCATGGCTGAAGCTGCTTGGTCATGTGCCGATCCAGGAATTCAGTACGACGACACAATCAATGATTGGCACACCAACCCAGAGACAGGTCGCATCAACGCGTCTAACCCTTGCTCTGAGTACATGTCACTCGACAACTCTTCTTGCAACCTTGCTTCATTGAACTTGCTCAAGTTCTTGCAGAGCAACGGTTCATTCGACACAAAGAACTTTGTGAAGGCAACAGAGTTGATCATCACCGCGATGGATATCTCAATCTGCTTCGCAGATTTCCCAACAGAGCCAATCGGTGAGACCACTCGCAACTACCGCCAGCTCGGTATCGGTTATGCAAACTTGGGTGCGCTCCTTATGGCATCAGGTCTTGCTTACGATTCAGATGGTGGACGTCAGCTCGCAGGTGCGATCACATCAGTCTTGACCGGTGTTTCATACCGCCGCTCAGCAGAGCTTGCAGGGATCGTTGGTCCATATGCAGGTTATGCACGTAACGCAGCTGCTCACACACGCGTCATGCAGAAGCACACAAATGCTTCAGCATCAGCTCGCTCAGTAACCACTCTTGATTCAGATGTCTGGTCAGTAGCAAATGCAGAGTGGACCAAGTGTCTTGAGATTGGCGCAAAGAACGGCTGGCGTAACGCACAGGCATCTGTGCTTGCTCCAACTGGCACCATCGGTTTGATGATGGATTGCGACACAACAGGTATCGAGCCAGATCTTGCTCTCGTGAAGTTCAAGAAGCTTGTCGGTGGCGGATCTATGCAGATCGTTAACCAGACAATCCCATTCGCACTTCGCAAGCTTGGTTATGCAGAAGAGACCGTAGAGGCGATCGTTGAATACATCGGTGCCAATGGTCACGTGATTGATGCCCCTGGTCTAAAGACAGAGCACTACGATATCTTCGACTGCGCAATGGGTATTCGCTCAATCAGCGCTATGGGTCACGTCCACATGATGGCTGCTTGCCAACCATTCTTGTCAGGCGCGATCTCAAAGACCGTCAACCTTCCTTCAGATGCAACTGTTGAAGAGATCGAAGAGGTTTACTACCAGGGTTGGAAGCTTGGCCTCAAGGCTTTGGCTGTCTACCGCGATAATTGCAAGGTTGGACAACCTCTCTCAGATGGCAAGGGCGAGAACAAGGGAACAGATTCAAACGTCGCAGCAGCTGGGCCAGCTGTAGCAACACGTAAGCGTCTGCCTAAGTCACGTCCATCAATGACAACATCATTCTCTGTTGGTGGTGCCGAGGGTTATATGACCGCCGGTGCATACGCTGATGGCGCTCTTGGTGAAGTCTTCTTGAAGCTCGGCAAGCAGGGTTCAACTCTTGCCGGTGTGATGGATGCATTCTCAATCGCAGTATCGATCGGACTTCAATACGGAGTTCCACTTGAGACCTTCGTTGAGAAGTTCACCAACCTACGCTTTGAGCCTTCAGGTATGACAGATGATGCAGATGTTCGCATCGCTCAGTCAATGATGGATTACATCTTCCGTCGCTTGGCACTTGATTACTTGCCATTTGAAACACGTAGCGGCCTAGGCCTCTACACAGCTTCAGAGCGTGCTCGCGCTTTGGAGACAGGTGAGTACACACAAGATGCGCTCGCAGCTGTTACGCCTGCTGCACCAGCAGCGGCTCCAGTGAAGCAGCCACAAGCTGTAACAATCGAAGCTAAGCCAGTTGTTGATAACACTGCCGGTGTTGGCTCTTCGATGGAGCTCTTCGAAAAGATGAGCGGTCAGTCATCTGACGCACCTCTCTGCATGACCTGCGGAGTGAAGATGCGTATGGCTGGTTCATGCTTCGTCTGCGAAGGTTGTGGCAACACATCTGGATGTTCATGATCCGATAGTTTGTAAGCAAGGGCCTTGGGTTAAACCCAGGGCCCTTCTTATTGCTTTCAGTTATTGCTGGGTTTAGCGCTGCGCAATATTTATAGGTAGAGAAGATTGTGGATTGGGAATGTGAGCCAGTGAAGAAAGATAAGGTTGAGAGATGGCCGGGGAAAAGAACCAAGTGATGAAGCAAGTAGGACTTGCACTTGATGCCGCCATCGAATCAATTGGGGGACAACCTCGTGAGGGCCAAATTGCAATGGCTGAAGCTGTCGCAAATGCACTCTCTGATCGACATCACTTACTGGTGCAAGCAGGTACCGGCACCGGAAAGTCATTAGCGTATTTAGTTCCGGCACTTGTGCACGGCAAAAAGGTATTGGTTGCTACAGCAACACTCGCGCTACAACGTCAGTTGGTAGAGCGCGATCTGCCTCGAATCAAGCCCGCACTAGAGAAACAATTAGGGCGCGAGCTGACATTTGCTGTCTATAAAGGCGTGGGAAACTACTTATGTCTTCAGAAGATGAATGGCGCCGAACAAGATCCTGATGGTGAGATCCTGATGGAGATCGGCACACTAGAGAAAGATCAGAAGCGATTGCGCGCATGGGCACAGACTCCCGGCGTGAGTGGCGATCGCGATGATGCGCCGGATGTTGATCGTCGTGTCTGGCACGCCAACTCGGTATCGGGACGAGAATGCATCGGTAAAGATGAGTGCACTTTTGGGTCGCAATGTTTCTCGGCCAATGCAAAGCTCAAGGCTCAAACCGCAGATGTTGTCGTCACCAATCACACCCTACTTGCGATTGAGATTGTGGATTCACATCCCATCTTGCCTGAGCGTGATGCGGTGATTCTCGATGAAGCTCACGAATTTATGGATAGAACAACACAAGCTGTCACCGAAGAGCTCACCGCTGGTGGGGTAGAGCGTGCGGCCAATATGGCTCACAAACATTTGAGCAGCAAGGCAACAGCTGCATTTAAGAAGGCGGCCGATGAAGTCGCCGAAGCGATCGCAGATTTCGCACAAGATGTTCGTAGCGATCCGACCAAGGGTGGGCGACTTCCAGAGTTGCCTCGCCAACTAGAGGCACCGATTCGCAAAGTGAAAGAGGCTTCTGCTGCGGTGCTCGCACAAATTCAAGCTGATAGTGATGTGATCGATCCTGACACAATGGCCCAACGCGCACGGGTCAAAGGCGCGACCCAAGAAGTGCAGACAATTGTTACCAAGATGCTCCGTCCCGCAAAGGGTCAGGTCATGTGGTTTGAAGCAAATTTCGCCACGCTCTATTTGGCGCCGCTCTCGGTCTCGCATGTTCTTCGCGACAACTTATTAACAATGGCCCCGGTCATTGCAACATCTGCAACCCTGACGATTGGTAAATCCTTCGATGCAGTAGCAAGGCAGATTGGTTTCATAGTGGGCAGCGAAGCAGATGATCACGACGAGTCGACGTATGAGAGTGATCAGATCGATCCCGCCAATGTTCAGATGCTCGATGTCGGCTCACCATTTGATTTTGCTTCGCAAGGAATGCTCTACATGCCCCGTCATCTGCAAGAGCCTGGCCGAGATGGTCCAGGCTTGGATGCGCTAACAGAGTTAGGGGAGTTGGCGGAAGCAGCAGGCGGTCGCACGCTCGCACTCTTCTCGTCATGGCGTGGTGTAGAGATGGCTGATGAGCATCTGCGCAAAGTGTTGGCCGATCTCAAGCTACCGATTATTACCCAGCGTCGTGGAGATTCTGTTGGACCACTCGTTGATCGTTTCGCAAAAGATCCACGCTCCATACTTCTTGGAACGATTTCGCTCTGGCAGGGAATCGATGTGCCAGGTCCAGCCTGCACGTTGGTCGTTATCGATCGAATTCCATTCCCGCGTCCTGATGAGCCGGTGATGGCCGCTCGTTCTGCCGAAGCTGATCAAGCTGGCGGTAGTGGATTTATGCAGGTCTCACTCCCGCGTGCGGCGCTCTTGTTATCCCAGGGCACTGGTCGACTAATTCGATCAATCGATGATCGGGGTGTTGTTGCCATTTTGGATTCTCGGATTGTGACCAAGCGATATGGCTCAACGTTATTAAATTCGATGCCGCCTTTTTATAGAACGAGTGATGGGACGGTAGTGAAAGAATCCCTCAAACGTTTAGATGCGCAGTACAAAGCCGAAGGAAAATAAGTCAGGCTAGTTTGTGCTCGAAGATGAGTGATTGAAGCGTCGGCCAATGGCGCGCAAATGATGGGTGCAAGTGTTTAGTGTGAACCTCGCTGATATCGACCCATGCAACTTCCTGCGCTTCATCATTGAGTTCGTGCGGGAAGAGGTCATGATGCGCTTGCGCAATGATCGTGTCATAACGCCAATCGCCATGATCATCAGTGTGAATAGTGATTGGAGTAAAGGTAGACGGATAAATTCCGATCTCTTCATGAGCCTCACGGGTTGCGCCTTCTAAGACGCTTTCATGTGAATCCTTTGCGCCACCAGGAATGCCCCAGGTGTCACCGTTATGGACCCACGGCGCTCTGTGCTGCAGGAGTACCTGACCATCGCGGACAAGAAGTAATCCCGCTGCGCCATGCAGACCCCAATGGCGATTGCCACAGCTGCATTGAATCCAGCCGTCTCCATCGGTAGCGCTCATGCACGTAGGGTTGCACTTTTATCCACAATTCGCCTGCATCCACAGGAGCGTGGCGTGGCTAGGTGGCGCACGCCGGGGTTGTCTTAACGTCGCCACATGATTTACACCGTGCCACCAGGTGCGCACCTCATTACTCAGGTTAATACGCAACTGGTTGGGGCGGCGGCGATGAGTGGGCTATTTATGGCGACAAGCTGCAGTGGTGGGCCGTGCGTCAGTGTTTACACCGACCCCACAACGAATCAGATTGTGATTACCGCCAATCAAAATACTCCGGGAACGGTTGCAGCGCCCCCAAAACCTAAGCGCACGTCCGCTCCAGTTGTTCGAAAGCCCGTTGTGCATACAACTGTCGCTAAACCAAAGCCAAGTACGTGGATTCCTTACGCACTACGGCCAACTCCAAAGTACACATATCGACCTGCCGTGAAAAAAGTTGTGCATAAAACCAGTGTTGTCGCCGCCGTGACAACTGCGGCGGTGAATCTTTCGGATGAGATCACAAAACTGTTGCCAGGAAACCATTTGTTGTATCAGCCCGTCAGTGATCCGCTCGCTGGAGTTCCCGTCTACTTCTGGAGCGATGCGGGATCGATATTTAATATCGCCACATCCATTCTTGGGATAGGAGTGAACGTAGTTCTCCAACCTTCCTTTGCCTGGGATTTCGGTGATGGAACAACCATGACTACTAGCAATCCTGGGGGTGCTTATCCAAACAAATCGGTGACACACACCTATGCCAGTTCCGGCAACTACACCGCCTCACTCACGATTTCGTGGGCTGGTACGTGGGCATCACAGGGCTCGGTATTGCCTGTTCTAGGTGGTGCGATCGTGCAAAACATGAGTTCGCAGATCACTGTTGCTCCCGGTCCTACGAATTACACAGGGTGAGGTTATGCACATTTCAATAACGACGGTCGTTGTGATGATCGTGCTGCGCGCCATCTTTAAGCCATGAACTCAACAACACTTTCTACACCTCATGATTTGCTAGCCGCTGTTCCATTTCTCGTCGGTTACCACCCGAAAGATTCGCTCGTGGTGATTGCGCTCAAGGAAGGCGCCGTAGGGATGGCGATGCGGGTTGATTACCCATCGCGCGATCATAAAGAGATTGCTCTGCGCGCACTCCAATTGGCCTCCTACCTCAAGCGCGAAAAAGCAGAGGGAGCAATTGTCGTTGGCTATTTGCCGAGCGAGCTCCATAAAGAGAGTCAAAATTTAGAGCCGTACACCCACGCGATTTCAGAGCAGGGGATCGAGGTTAAGGAGGCAATCGAAGTCAGAGATGATCGCTTCCGCTCTGTTATGTGTGCAGACCTGAGTTGCTGCCCAGTAGAAGGAAGCACAATTCCTCCGATCAGTGATTCCAGAATTACTGCAGAACAGGTGGCCCTGGGGCGTCCGATGCCGTATCCAAGCATTTTGGATATGAAAGCTTCACTGGCGGCCCTGCCTAAAGATCGGGTATTGATTGCTGCTCTCAAGAAATTAGATCCGATTGATTACGAGGCGGATGATGTGAAAGTGCAACAACGAGAGGGCGCACGCGCAATCGATGAACTATGCGAAAGTTATGGACACGCGGGAATGGGAGTTGATCGAGAGCTCGTCGCTCTGGTTTTGGTGCGGCTGTTAGATCTGCAGGTGCGCGATTATGCAATGGGTGTTAGCACCCCAGAAAGCCAAGAATCGCTGTGGGATATGTGGCGATGGATGCTGCGTATTGCACCCAAGGGATATGTTTCATCCGTTGCGGTGATCTTTGCAACCATTTCTTATGAGCGAGGAGAAGGTGCTCTGGCTCAGCGTGCGCTAGATCGTGCGCTCGATGAGGACTCTTCGTATCACATGGCCAAACTATTACGCAGAACTTTTGCGGCTGGGTGGCCACCTGCGAGTTTCACGGCGATGCGTGAAGAGCTTCACCCCAAGATCTGTGCCAGCCTCTTCTCCCAATCTTGAGCTAGGAGTACGATGAAGTCATGATTATTGGTTGCCTTAAAGAAATCAAAAATAATGAATCCCGTGTTGCTCTTACTCCATCTGGTGTTCATGCACTGGCCGCACACCATGAAGTTTTGATTGAAGCCGGTGCGGGCATCGGATCGGCAATTACTGATGCGCAGTACGTAGAAGCAGGCGCAACAATTGTTGCTAGCGCGGATGAGATCTGGCAGCGCGCTGAGATGGTCATGAAAGTCAAAGAGCCGATTGCGATTGAGTATCCCAAGATGCGCAAGGGTCAGATTCTTTTCACATACCTACACCTTGCTGCTGATCGTGAACTTACGCTTGCACTGATCGAACGTGGTGTTACTGCGATTGCCTATGAGACAGTCGAAGTCAATCGCCACTTGCCACTGCTTGCCCCAATGTCAGAGGTAGCAGGACGTATGTCGATTCAGGTAGGAGCTGCGGCTTTGCAACGCCCTAACGGAGGACGCGGAGTCCTGCTTCCAGGAGTTCCTGGAGTGCGCCCAGGCAAAGTTGTTATTTTGGGTGGCGGAGTTGTGGGAGTTGCAGCTGCAACCATTGCTCACGGTATGCATGCTGATGTCACGATCTTGGATCTTAATCTGGAGAGATTGGCTGAGATCGACCAGATCTTTGCGGGTCAGGTAAAGACACTTGCATCTTCGGCGTATGAAATCGAGCAACAGTGCATGGAAGCAGATTTGGTGATCGGCGCAGTGTTGGTCCCTGGAGCAAAGGCTCCAAAGTTAGTTACTCAAGATTTGGTTGCCAAAATGAAGCCAGGCTCAGTCCTTGTTGATGTAGCAATTGACCAGGGAGGCTGCTTTGAGGGCTCACATGCCACAACGCATGCGGACCCAACATTTAAGGTCCATGAATCGCTCTACTATTGCGTCGCCAATATGCCAGGAGCGGTTCCGGCTACCTCGACCTATGCGTTGGCCAATGCCACGATCAAATACGCTCTGGCAATTGCGAACAAGGGTTGGGAGAAGGCCATCGCTGATGATCCGGCGCTTGGTTTCGGGCTCAATGTCCATGATGGCCAGATCAAGTATGCGGCGGTTGCTGCAGCTCATAACCTGTAGCAGCGAACCCATCTATCAGTTCATTCGTTAGCCCACTCGTTAGCCAATCTGTTAACAAGGCCGTAACACTGCGAGGGCAAGATGGCGCCCATGAGTGAAGAGATTAGCCGCCAAGAAGACTTCGTCCTTCGTACGCTAGAAGAACGCGGAATCCGCTTCGTGCGACTCTGGTTCACCGATGTCTTGGGCTATCTCAAATCTGTGGCAATCGCACCAGCCGAGCTGCACAACGCCTTTGCAGAAGGAATTGGATTCGATGGCTCTGCGATCGAAGGATTCGCTCGCGTCACTGAGTCTGATATGTTGGCAAAGCCAGATGCAGCAACCTTCACCATTCTTCCTTGGCGAACTGCTGCGCCAGGTGCAGCCAAGATGTTCTGCGATATCACTATGCCCGATGGTTCGCCATCAGCCTCAGACCCACGCAATGTCCTCAAGCGCACTCTCGAAAAAGCTGCTGAGATGGGTTATACCTGTTACACACATCCCGAAATTGAGTTCTTCCTCTTCAAGAGCCAGCCAGTAAAGGGCGAAATCCCAGAGCCGGTAGATCAGGGTGGGTATTTCGATCACACGCCATCACCAGTAGGTCATGACTTCCGCCGCCAGGCGATCACGATGCTTGAGGCAATGGGAATCAGCGTTGAGTTCTCTCATCACGAAGGTGGCCCTGGACAGCAGGAGATTGATCTTCGTTACGCCGATGCTCTGACTACTGCCGATAACATCATGACTTTCCGTCACGTTGTAAAAGAAGTCGCTCTGGATCAAGGCTTCTATGCCTCCTTTATGCCAAAGCCATTTACCGATCATCCGGGTAGCGGAATGCATACCCACTTCTCGCTCTTTAGCGGAGAAGAGAATGCGTTCTTTGAAGCAGGAGCTCAGTATCAACTCTCAGCTGTAGGTCGCTCATTTGTCGCAGGCGTCCTTAAGCATGCGCCAGAGTTGAGCGCCATCACTAACCAATGGGTTAACTCCTATAAGCGTCTGACTGGCGGGGGAGAAGCAC
>CAIWXY010000087.1 GCA_903916775.1 uncultured Actinomycetes bacterium | reverse complement strand
TGCATGCAAATGGTTATTCACTAGTACGCCATATTCTTAAGACAAGGAACTTGCGCGTAGATCAAGAGATCGTAGAGCTCGGCGGATCACTCGGCGAGGCGCTCTTAACCCCAACCGAGATTTACTCACTCGATTGTCTAGCCCTGCACCGCGGACTTAAGGACAAGTTGCACGGCTATTCACACATCACTGGCGGCGGATTGGCAGCCAATACGGCGCGCGTGATTCCTGACCATTTAACCGCAAAATATGACCGCAGCACCTGGTCGTTGCCTCTGATTATGGAATTTTTGGCTCACCAGGGTGGAGTGGCTCAGCCTGATATGGAGAAGACCTGGAACGTGGGGGTCGGGATGGTGGCCATTGTGGCGGCCGATAGCGCCGATTTGGCCCTTCGTAGCCTGGCGGCTCGTGGCATGAAAGCCTGGGTTTGTGGCGTAGTTGAGCGTAGAACCGGCCTAGAAGGCTCAATTTTGGAAGGTACCTACCAAGCGCGATAGCCTTCGCACCTGAAGATATTTAATTGCACCTAAAGATTCATAAAGAGTTAGGAGGTCATAGCCATGGGGCGTGGCCGACAAAAAGCTAAAGCGACCAGAGTCGCACGAGATCTCAAATATTCAGGCCCAGAAATGGACCTTGATCGTCTTGCAAAAGAACTTCACGGAGAGGCTCCTGTAGCCACTAGCCAAACATCCATGGCTGTTGATGAAGACGATCCATACGCGGATGACAACTACGCGCAACGCGCGTAACTCATACCCAACTCACGTGCAGGTTTAATTGATGCGTCCGACTCCATATGTCGCTTCGCTTCGAATTTACGAACCAATCGATAGCTTCGAACCTGCCGAGCGGCTTCGATGGAACTCAATTCCTATCACCGCAACAACGGGAATTGATGAACAATCGCGAGCGATGCGCCGCACAATTACTGTCGAACCTCCTGCACTCGTTGCAGATGGTGCACACATTTTGGAGTTCGAAGGCAAGCGCTATGTCGCTCCTTGGACAACAGCCACTCGCTGCATAAGCGCACTCGAAGATTTTCAAGCGAGCATGCCTGAAACTGTCGGCAAATTCTTTGTTCCATCCAATGTTGCAGAAGCTATTAGCATCAATGCGGAAGAAGTCGAAGACAAAGTTCCCTATATCAAAACCGATACCTGGATGATTCCGCCACGTTGGTTTGGACTCTTTGAGCCAGACGAGAGATTACGTGGTGAGACCGTTGATGGTCCATTTACCGTTATGCGCACATCCATTGCCAACGCCAAGCGTCGTTGCATGTTTACTCATCAAAGTGTCATCTCCGCATTTGGTGAAGGACCTATTGAAGAAGAGATTGCCGATCTCTTGGAGTGGCTCAATATTTTTCATGCCGAATCGATTGTCGAATGTGATTACGGCGGACTCGCTGGATACCTCGAAAAGATTTTGATCAACGATGGACTGGGTGGGCTTGAGGCCGACACCTCTATCGAAGATATCCAGCTCTCGCTTAACGGCTTGGCATCTGGTGATGGAGCCAAGGCGGGCGAAGGCTATGAACGCCTGGTCTCTCGCTGGCGTAAGGTAGCTGCGATGGAGCAGTCGAACTAACCTCTTGCCGGTCTCTTTACAAGCACTTTTCGGGCCCAGAAGGCTCTTTTTACGCCTGACAGAACAAAATCCCACAAATCACTTGTCAGTGTGGCGTTTACATGTGGATACTTACCCATATCGGGCCAAAGCCGTCTAGATGTAGACGAATTGGACATGTGATCACGAGTGTTAACAGCCAGAGGGAAGGAGCGAGATGTCAGATCAAGAAGTCTTGCTGACCCCTTCAGAAGTTGCTGCACTCTTTCGTGTAGATCCTAAGACAGTCACGCGTTGGGCCAAGGCCGGAAAACTCACAAGCATTCGAACACTTGGTGGGCATCGTCGCTACAAGGAATCAGAAGTAAAGGCGCTTTTGAAGTCCATTCCGGGCGAAGCTAATAGCTCTACCGAATCACGCTAAGTACTTTTTATGCATATTCCTCTGTGGCAATACTTTTCTCTTGCCGTAACCACATTCGTGATTGTTGGGGCGCTTACTCCTGTGATGCGTCGTTACGCAATTCGTAACGAAATTTTTGATCGTCCATTACTTTCACATAAGACGCATAGCGAACCCGTGCCATATCTCGGTGGACTTGCGATTATCATCGGTGTTATTACAGTGAGCTATGTCGGACTCGTTGTAAAAGTTTTTTCAGCGAAGAATTTCTGGTTAGAAAGTTCGGCGCTTCTGCCTGCGCTCATCTTGGGGCTCATCGGACTCTGGGACGATATGAAAAATCTTCGCCCAGGTCCACGCTTTCTGGCACAAAGTTTGGCTGGAATATTCACAGCCGTGATTTTGGTATCTACCAAAACAATCGGTAATCCAACAGGATTTAGATGGCTCGATATTGTCATCACGATTGTGTGGATGGTTGGAATCTGTAATTCGATTAACTTTTTCGACAATGTTGATGGCGGGGCAGCAGGCACAGTTGCGGTATCTGCATCTGCGCTAGCGTTTTTGGGCTACAACGGACATCAGTATTTTGTGACAGCGCTATCTTCTGTATTAGCAGGCGCCACTATCGGATTCTTATTGTGGAATAAGTCCCCGGCGCGTATTTATATGGGCGATGCTGGCGCACTCTTTCTCGGTATTTTGATTGCAATTCTCACGATCCGCTTAGAGCCAAATGCACAAACAAAGTGGACTTCATTCTCGACCCCACTACTTTTGCTTGCAGTCCCAATTATGGATACATCTGTCGCTGTGCTCTCGCGCTTGCGCCGCGGAGTTTCACCGTTCCAAGGCGGCAAAGATCATCTCTCACATCGCCTGATTCGCGCAGGAGTCTCACGTCCGATTGCAGTGATCGCACTCTGGGCACTCACAGGCTGCTATGCATTTTGCGCAGTCTTAATTCCACTCGTTCCGCGTAAGCCAGAAGAGTTCATTGTGGCCACAGCCTGGATTTCGTGGATAGTTCTATTTGGGTTATTTATGAGAACTGCAGATACGCAGACCGAAGAGGTTATTGAGAGTCGTTCTAAGTAAGTCTGAGTAAGAGATTGTAGAAATATATAAAAAGTGGCTCGGGACAGGATCGAACTGTCGACCTCACGATTTTCAGTCGCGCGCTCGTACCAACTGAGCTACCGAGCCAATATTTAATTTGAGAGAGATTCAACAAGAAATCTTGTAATTAAACCTCTAATTAAATAAGAAGAGAGCGTGTGGACACTCTCTTCCCGTAGTCATTACCTCCGAAGAGGTAGTAACCGCGACCCAGACGGGACTTGAACCCGCGACCTCCGCCGTGACAGGGCGGCGCGCTAACCAACTGCGCTACTGGGCCTAGCTAACTCACGGTTGCCCGTAAGCCACATACTCGAATGCGAAGACTCGAGCGCCTTGCGCTCACCGAAGTGAGTTCGTTTCTTTCTCTCTCGGTTATCTGCCGAGCGAGCCCCACCTAGGTGAGAGTGCCCCCAACGGGGTTCGAACCCGTGTTACCGCCGTGAAAGGGCGATGTCCTAGGCCTCTAGACGATGGGGACTTCAAGAAGCGAAGGCTAAGGGTATCGGAGTCTTCACTCAGCACCAAAACTGCGAGAATGTATCCATGAGCACCCCCAACGGCGCCACGCCCTTCATCTCCACATGCGACGCAGGGACGGTCAATCAGGCCGCCCAAGCACTCCTGGCCGGACATTTAGTCGCTTTCCCCACCGAAACTGTCTATGGCCTTGGTGCTGATGCGCAGAACGCACAGGCGGTAGCTCGTATTTACGCAACCAAAGGACGCCCTGCCGACCACCCGCTCATTGTGCATATTCCATCGATAGATTTGATGGGGCAGTGGGCGCAGGATATTCCTGCATATGCGATCACACTCGCACGTGATTTCTGGCCGGGTCCGATGACCTTAGTTCTCAAGCGATCAGAGCTTGCCGAAGATTTCATTACTGGCGGACAAGAAACAGTTGGATTGCGAGTACCGGCGCAACCGATTGCGCTGGCATTACTCAATGAATTTGTGAAAGCTGGTGGCAAAGGAATTGCCGCGCCATCTGCAAATCGCTTTGGCGCTGTT
>CAIWXY010000086.1 GCA_903916775.1 uncultured Actinomycetes bacterium | reverse complement strand
GTGCCACGCTCTGCTACGGCATCTCCTTCCCCTATTCACGCCGCTACGTAAATGTCTTGGAGTACTCACCGCGCGCACTTGCGGCAACGCAGGTGACAACAAGTGCATTTATTCTTGCCCCATTTGCGCTCATTCATGGGATCACCCATGCTACCTGGAACGCTAAATCGATCTGGGGAATTTTGATATTAGGCGCATTAGGTACTGGCTTTGCCTATATCTGGAATTTCCGCAACGTGCGTTTGGCGGGAAGTTTGATCGCCAGCACCGTTACATACATAACGCCAGTGGTCGCAACCTTGCTTGGAATCTGGCTCCTCAAGGAGAGTTTCAAAGCAACTCAGGTGGCAGGGGGCGTATTAGTTCTACTGTCAGGGGCGCTGGTACAGAAGCGGATTAAGCTGATACGGAGTTCTTGAAGCTCTCCATACAACTAGGGGCGCAGAAGTAGTAGGTCGTTCCCTCGTGAACAAAACTGGCGGCCGCAGTAGATTTTTCAACCTGCATACCGCAGATAGGATCTTTGGCATAGGGGCCCTCATCGGACTTAGATCTCGTGAGATAGAGCCAGGCGATTATTGTTGCAAGAATCAGCGCAAACAAGTTGAGCCAGCTAGTGAAGTTATCTCCGATACGTGAGGCATGTGGAACCAGCGTGCGTTTAGTTGGGACTATTTCTAGCACGCTGAAGAACTTCTCCGTTAAGAAACCCGAGATACTCATGGTGAACCAGAAAATTGCGACCAACTTAACCGTCAATTGTCTTCCATAAAATTTCCGGTAGATCATGACTAAGGGAAGTGCAACCAGGTCGGCGAATATGAAGGAGATTGTGCCGCCGAAGGAGATTCCTGAGTTCCAGAGCGCTGCACCAAGTGGAACATTTCCAACGGAACAGACAAAACTAATGAATGCGATAAACGGTCCCAGAACCACATTCTCAATTGTGGAGAGTGTGCCGTGGCCCGATAAGAAGAGGTGATGCCACCAAGAGATAGGAATCAATGTATCCGCCAAACCCGCTATCAAGAATCCGACAATGAGTTCAAAGCGAACCATGGTCAGATCGCCAATAGTGAATCCAGCGGCATCGTGCCAGGTTGATTTCATCTGCACTGTTGAGTCATCTGCCATCTGCAGCAACCGGGGCCGACGTGCAATATTGAGGCGCGGGATGATCGCGGCAAGCAGCGCAATCATTATGAACCCACCGATAAATTCAGCGAGAGCAAATTGCCATCCCAACAAAGTCCACATCACCAATCCGAGTTCGAATACCAAATTAGTACTTGCAAACATAAAGACGATGGCGGTGGTGAAATCTGCACCTTTATCAATCAAACTCTTGGCAATCGCACTTGCCGCATAGGAACAACTAGAACTAATGGCTCCTAGAAATGAGGCTGCGGCAATAGTTTTGGGCTTGTGATTCCCGAGCGTTGCCAGCGCCTTCTCTCGTGAGGTAAAGGCTCGAATTGCACCCGAAATAGTGAAACCGAGAACCAGCGCCCAGAAGGTGTCGAAGAACATCCACCAACTATCTTGCAGGCCTGTGCTTATCTTCCCCACAGTTTAAGTATTCCACCAATGAATATAAGTGCTAGCCACTCGAATCT
>CAIWXY010000085.1 GCA_903916775.1 uncultured Actinomycetes bacterium | reverse complement strand
TGGACACTTTTCACAAAGGATATGCACTCCAACTCATTTACCGATCCAGTTTCACAAGGCGGATTGCTCCACGCAATCATCGGAACCTTCTTGCTCGTTATTTTTGCAATGATCATCAGCGTTCCTATCGGAATCCTCACCGCTCTCTATCTGACAGAAATTCGCGGACGTTTCACTCGTCCAATTGAATTCCTCGTACAAGCGATGTCTGGTGTTCCATCTATCGTCGCCGGTCTCTTTATCTACGCCGCGATCTTGATTCCTTTCACCAAGACTGTAAATGGAATTCAAGGATCACTCGCCCTTGCAATCTTGATGATCCCTACTGTGGCTCGTACTTCGCAAGAGGTACTCAAGCTGATTCCAAGTGATCTACGCGAAGCTGGTGTGGCTCTGGGCGGTACGCAATGGCGCTCTGTCGCACTTGTGGTTGTTCCAGCAGCTCGTAGCGGATTGATTACAGCGATGATCTTGGGTGTTGCTCGTGTAGCAGGTGAAACTGCTCCGATCCTCTTGCTTACAGGTGGAAGCGGTACTAAGAATTTCAACGTCTTTAGTGGCTCGCTGGGCTCGCTTCCGAACTATGTCTGGCAGGCATTCGCTGCTGGCACGCCTGAATCCATTACAAGAGCATGGGCTGGCATATTGGTTTTGTTAATAATTGTTGTCATACTTTTCACTGCTGCTCGTGTCCTCGGAAATCGAAAAGTGGGTAAGAAGTAATGACAATTGAGTCCGAAGACAATCAAGGAGACGAGATGGAAGTAAAGTCCTCAAAGGGTTCGCTATCCGATATTTCTGCGGCGCGAATTCAAAAGCAGCCAGGCAACAGCGCTCTTGGCGTTGGACTTGAAGCTCGCGGAGTACATGCTTGGTTCGGTGAGAAGCATGCTCTGGCAAATGTCTCGCTAGATTTCTGGCCAGGCACTGTTACAGCGCTCATTGGTCCATCTGGTTGCGGTAAGTCAACATTCCTTCGCACCCTTAACCGCATGCACGAATTTATTCCGACCGCTGCAATGGCTGGCGAAGTTCTTCTTAACGGTGAAGATATTTATGCACCCGGAGTTGATGTAACAAAGATTCGCCTCAAGGTGGGTATGGTCTTCCAGAAGCCAAATCCATTCCCATCAATGACAATCGCCGAGAACGTGCTAGCTGGTTTGAAGTTGGCCCAGCTCAAGGTCGAGAACAAAGATGATCTGCTTGAGGAGTGCCTTGAGCGCGCCGGTCTCTGGTCTGAGGTTAAAGATCGCCTCAACACACACGGTGGAGCGCTCTCCGGGGGACAACAACAACGTCTCTGTATCGCTCGCGCCCTGGCAGTTCGCCCACAAGTTCTATTGATGGATGAGCCTTGCTCGGCGCTTGATCCAGGATCAACACTTCGAATCGAAGAGACGATCTCTCAGCTTTCATCCAGCGTCACTATCGTGATTGTTACGCACAATATGCAGCAGGCTGCCCGCGTCTCTGATTACACCGCGTTCTTCTTATCTGATGGTGGCCCTGGCCAGATGATTGAGGTCGGTTCTACCAACGATATGTTCTCTCGCCCTAAGGATGAGCGAACTGAGAACTATGTCACAGGTCGCTTCGGTTAAGCCATCTATTTAACCTGCTGTTCACTTAGAAAGCCCTCCACGTTAACGCGGGGAGGGCTTTTTGTTTGCCTGAAATCTATAACTTTCCTACCACGACCCTACGACTCGTACAGTTCTTGAAAGGAACTCCATGAAGGTTTCAAAGACAATCAAGATTGCAGCAGCAGCAATTGCTTTTGCCGCATGTTCAAATCTGGAAGTGTAAAGGAATTTAAACACAATGACTGCAGTCCCGGAGGC
>CAIWXY010000084.1 GCA_903916775.1 uncultured Actinomycetes bacterium | reverse complement strand
GGGTGGCATAGCTGGTTGCATGCCCGTGCTTATCGGTTGGGCTGCCGTAACAAATTCACTCTCACTTACTGCGTGGCTCTTCTTCCTATTAATTTTCTTTTGGACACCACCACATTTCTGGGCTCTGGCGATCAAATATAAAGATGACTACGCCGCTGCAGGTATACCTATGCTCCCAGTGGTTGCGAGCATTAAGTCGGTACAACGACAGATGTGGTTCCACACGATAGGGATGATTGCTGCCTCGCTGGGTGTACTAGCTAGTGCACATATGCCAGTGTGGATCTGGGCAATCACAATCCTCATCGGACTTGGATTCATCGTTCAGTTAATCAAGATCGACAGCGCCGAATCTGGAGCTGCGGCAGCAAAACTCTTTCAGTGGTCGATTACTTACCTCAGCGTCTATTCGCTGCTTCTTGTTATTGGCGTTCTCGTCGCTTAAGTCGCCGAGTTATCCACAGATCTAGATTTTCCTCTTTTATTCCCTGAATTAACCCCTACCTTTTCGCAATGAGCGATAACACGTATGCGATCTCTGTTGAAGGGCTTTCTAAAAATTACGGGGCGAGGCGAAGTGTCTCGGCTCTGACCTTCAACGTTCCATACGGTTCGATCTGCGGATTTGTTGGACCTAATGGATCCGGTAAAACGACCACGATACGAATGCTCTTGTCCCTCATCTCCACAACATCGGGAGAGGGTCGTGTCCTCGGTTCGGCGATCAGCGAGCCAATGAAATACCTCGATCGAGTTGGGGCGATGATTGAAGGGCCTGCTTTTTATCCATCAATGAGCGGTGTTGAGAATCTACGAATATTTGCACAGATGGGTGGACTGCGCGGGACCGATCCCAACTCATTACTCGCACAAGTGGGACTTGCTGAGCGTGGAACATCAAAATACAAGACGTACTCACTTGGAATGAAACAACGATTGGGAATAGCAGCAGCTCTCATTCCTGATCCCGAACTTCTCATACTGGATGAACCGACAAATGGGTTAGATCCAAATGGAATACATGAAATTCGTGAACTCATTATGGCGCTAGCACAAAACGGTCGAACGATCTTCATCTCATCACATCTACTGAGCGAACTCGAAGTTATCTGCGATTACTTTGTCATGCTCAAAGCGGGCGAATTGATGTACGCGGGCTTTAAGGAGGGTTTGCTCGGAGGAAATAATTGCGATCTCATCGCAAAGCCCGAATTTGGGGTAGATCTTGCAAATCTGGCCAACATAGCTGCACTTCGCGGGTTAGATACATCAATTCGTGATGGTTTCCTACATATTGAAAGAGCGGGAGAGTTAGCTGCAGAGTTCAATCGTTGGGCCTGTGACGAAGAGATTTATTTGCAATCGCTCACCACATCATCACCTTCGTTAGAGACAAAATTCTTTGAAATGAGTGCTAACCAATGAGCTCTCGAACCATGTGTAAATCAGGGTTCGATGCCACCCGAGGTGAGCTCCTTAAATTTCGGAGGCTAAGTTTCCTGCTCTCGGTCTTTGGATCACTGGGGGTATTGACTCTCTTGATTGTTGGTTTTGCCTGGTCACGAGCTGAGAAACATTCCTCCTCAATGAACCTCACTACTGGATTTGATATGGCCCTGTTCTTCCTAGGGATTCTCACGCTCTGTATCTGTGCTTCTTATACGGCGCAGGAGTACACATACGGAACTCTGCGCAATGTGCTTGTGCGGACTCCATCACGACAAGCATTTCTGATAGGCAAGCTGAGTGCACTCTCCGCACTTACACTCCTTCTTACTCTCTACACATTTCTCTTATCGACTGCGATCTCACTTTTTATGAGCGGACGACACGGAATTAACCTGACCCCATCTCTAGAAGGAAAAGCTCTACTTACGACGCTGGCACATTGCCTCAATGGATTTCTCGGAACAATGGCGCTGGGAATATTTGGAATTGCACTTGGGCTTATCGCTAGATCACCGATCATTGCTATCTCACTTGGATTGCTCTGGTCTCTCATTATTGAGAGCGCGCTCGGTGGAGCGTTACCTCGAATTGGCAGATGGTTACCTACAGCAAATTTTGAAAGCCTGGCTCAAAGCGGCGCGACAGGATTTAGCTATATTCACTGCCTGAGTTTGAGCGCCTTCTATCTCCTTGTGATTTCACTGCCTGCGCTCTATTTATTTAAGCAGCGAGATGTCTCACAGTAAGTCACAGCCAGTTATGAGTGTTAAAAACGGGTTATGAGGGGGCCCATGAATTATCCTTGAGGAAATCTTCCCAAGGAGAATCTTTTTTATGAAGCCCCATGTCCGTGTAGCGATGATCGCAGCAATGATCGCGGTTACTGGGCTTTCCACACCCGTTTATGGCGCCACGCCAGCCCCAACTCCTAAGCCAAAGGTAACCGCGCCGACAAAAGCTCAAATCGCGGCAGCTCAGGCAGCAGAAAATGCGAAGGCTGCAGCAGCTGCAGCCGCAACGCAGAAGTTGGTCGCAGCAACCAATGTTCTCTCTCAACTCACAGCCGCTGCGCAAGTGGCTCGTGGCAAATTAGTTCAAGCACAAGGTGCGCTTGCAGTTGCGACAGCCCGCGCTAATGCCGCGGCCGCGCACGCCGCTCTTACAGAAGTTGCGGTGCAACAAGCAACGCAGACAATCGGACGTATGGCCGCAAATGCATATATGTCGGGTGGCGACTTCACCACAGTCAACAGCGTCCTTGATGCCAATGGTCCACAAGATCTTATAGATCGACTTGGAGTTCTCAATCAAGTTGGTGCATCTGATTCGGTTGCACTGGCACGGTACAAATCCTCACTTGTCATTGCGCAAGCAGCGCAAGTTGCAGCGACCGCAGCGCGTGCGATTCAAGTAACTGCAACAGCAAAGGTTGCTGCCGCAAAGAAGGTCGCCGATGTAGCGCAAGCAGCTCAGCAGGTTGAGGTAAACGCTCTCAAAGCAGAGCAGGCCCAATTAATGGCAGAGCTTGCCAAGGCTCGAACATTCCGCATTACCTTGCAGCAACAGCTTGCAATGTCCCAACTTGAACAATCAAGTGCAAACACTGCAGCGCATACTCCCGGACAAGCAAAAATTTGGCCTGATCGTCACTGGGGCGGCAGAACAACTATCCTCTCCACACCGGCTATCCGCGCTGCGGCCGTAGCATTTGCTCGAGCACAAGTGCTTGCGCGCAAACCATATGTATGGGGTGCCGCAGGACCTAATAGTTTTGACTGCTCTGGCTTGGCCTATGCATCATATAAAGCTGCTGGGCTTGGTTATCCGGACTGGCAGCGTGTGACTGCTGCGCTCTACTTTGTAGATACTCAACGCGTTGCATTGGCAGATCTCGTTCCGGGCGATCTACTTTTTTATTCTTACGATGGCACAGTTCAAAATATTCACCATGTCACTATTTACGCCGGCAACGGAATGATGTGGGAAGCAAACTCAACCCGAACCGGCCTACTCTTCTCAAGTATCTATAGCGTTCCTGGATTAATGCCATCCGGTGGTCGCGTCTAGTTCGATGAAAGCCACTCTGCAGATTCGTCAGGCAGTAAGACCGTGGATTAAAAAAGCTCAAGCACGAGTTCTTGTCGGAGTTTCCGGTGGTGCAGATTCGATGGCGCTTGCAATTGGGACTTACCTAGAAGCACGAGAAGCCGACGTCGAAGTGATCGCACTTATCATTGACCACGATCTGCAAGAAGGATCGGCAGGCGTCGCAGAAGTCGCGCGTGAAGATTTACTTAAACGTGGTATCACGCACGTGATTATTAAAAAAGTGAATGTTGTTATGACAGATGGCCTCGAGGCATCAGCCCGCCGTGCCAGATACTCTGCATTTAATGAAGCAATCTCCGACCTCGATCCGGATTTCTTTTTCTTAGCGCATACCCTCAATGATCAGGCCGAGAGCGTTCTTCTTGGTCTAGCTCGCGGTTCTGGAACACGATCGCTCTCCGGTATGGCCGAAGTAAATGGAAAGTTTGTGCGACCGTTGCTCGATGTTGGAAGAGAAGTAACGCTTGCGTGCTGTGTAGAAAATCAGATTGTTCCGTGGAGTGATCCGCACAATGAAGATCCAGCATATAGCCGTGTTCGCGTGCGCCACGAGATTCTTCCCCTCATGGAAGAACGAATTGGCCCCGGGATCGTTGACGCCCTAGGGCGCAGTGCGAAGATTCTTCGCCAAGATAGCGACGCCCTCGATTCCTATGCCCTGGGGTTTTTAGGGGACTGGCAGGGTGGGGGATTTGAGATCACCGACCTGGCCCAGCTACCCCAAGCGGTGCGAATTCGGGTCCTCCGAGAGGCGATTTTTCGGACCGGAGCCCCATTAGGCTCGCTGAGCGCGGATCATCTGGCCCCGGTTGAGGCGCTGATCACAGATTGGCATGGCCAGGGGGTCATTTCCCTCCCAGGTGGTGTGAAGGTGGAGCGAATTTCGGGCAGACTTTCGCTCTTAGCCCAGGCTTAGCCCAACCTTCCGGCGGCAAGTCTTTCTCAGAAGGAGCATCGTGGATCTAGCAACAAGCAGCGCTGATATCGAGAGCATCGTAGTAACCAGCGAAGAGATCCAGAATCGAATTAATGAGCTAGCTCGTCTTGTCGAAAAAGATTACGTAGATAAGAACCTGCTCGTTATCGGAATTCTTAAAGGCGCTGTCATGACGATGGCAGATTTTGTGCGCGCGCTCAATATCCATATTGAAATGGATTGGATGGCGGTCACTTCTTATGGTTCGGGAACAAAATCAAGCGGAGTAGTGCGCATTCTCAAGGATCTTGATCGCGACATCACAAATCGCCACGTTCTGATTGTTGAGGATATTGTCGACACCGGTCTCACGCTCTCATGGCTCAAATCAAATTTGGAATCACGTGGCACTGCAAGTGTGGAAATTTTGACGATGCTTCGCAAGCCAGAAGCTGCAAAAGTGGAAGTTAATGTGAAGTATGTGGGCTTTGATATTCCAACAGAATTTGTTGTTGGTTACGGTTTAGATTTCGATGAAAAGTATCGCAATCTTGACTTTATTGGTGTACTAGCAAAGAGAGTGTATTCCTGATGGCGAACAAGAAAAAAATCAAAATCAAGGATAAGCGCGTACGGAGCATTCTCCGTGGTCCGCTATTTTGGATTGTCGTCGCTCTCGTCACCGTTGTAATTTTTGGACGTATCTCTAACACTGGTCAGACATGGACCGATGTCCCCACATCGACGATCTTGTCCGATATCGCGCAGAATAAAGTGCAATCAGCCCTGCTCATTGATAAAGATCAGCGCATTCAGATTGTTTTGAAATCAGGAAATAGCGTTAACGGATCTACTCATTTGCAGGCTCAATATGTTGCGAATGAAGAGCCACAAATAACAGCGCTACTTACTTCTAACCCACCAGCAAGTAAGTGGGATGTAAAGGTTCCTTCCACATCGTTCCTTGAGCAAATCTTCCTAAGTTTTGCACCACTTCTGCTCATCGGGTTCCTGCTCTTGCTCTTTATGGGCAACGCTCAAGGTGGGCGTAAAGTCTTCACTTTTGGCCGTTCTAAAGCCAAAATGCAGAGCCCAGATGCTCCTAAAAATACTTTTGCCGATGTTGCTGGCGCTGATGAAGCAGTTGCCGAACTGAGAGAGATTAAAGATTTCTTAGCTGACCCTAAGAAGTATCAAGATATTGGTGCGAAGATTCCTAAAGGTGTCTTGCTTTACGGCCCTCCGGGAACAGGTAAAACACTTTTGGCTCGCGCAGTCGCGGGTGAAGCAAAAGTTCCGTTCTACTCAATCTCAGGTTCTGAGTTCGTTGAAATGTTTGTTGGAGTCGGAGCTTCACGCGTGCGCGATCTCTTTGCACAAGCCAAAGCCAACGCACCAGCAATTATTTTCCTTGATGAAATTGATGCAGTTGGTCGTCAACGCGGAGCCGGACTCGGTGGTGGTAACGATGAGCGCGAGCAGACTCTCAATCAACTCTTGGTTGAGATGGATGGCTTTGAAGCCAATACTCAAGTAATTCTGATTGCGGCGACTAACCGTCCCGATGTTTTGGATCCTGCGCTATTGCGTCCTGGACGTTTTGATCGACAAATTCCAGTAGATCGACCTGATCTCAAAGGCCGTACCGCAATTTTGAAGGTGCACGCAAAGAATAAGCCTCTTGCCAAGAGTGTTGATCTTGAAGCATTTGCAAAGCGCACTCCAGGATTTACTGGCGCTGATCTTGCAAACGTTCTTAATGAAGCTGCGCTTCTTACAGCTCGAGAGAATGCAAAAGTAATTACAGTGTTGGCGCTCGATGAAGCCATCGATCGAGTCATGGCTGGACCTCAAAGAAGTTCACATCTCATGACAGAAGAAGAGCGACGCATCACTGCGTATCACGAGGGTGGACATGCACTCGTAGCATTCGCATTGCCACGCACCGATCCTGTTCAAAAAATTACCATCATGCCTCGTGGCCGCGCGTTGGGTTACACAATGATCGTGCCTGACGAAGATCGTTATGCAACTACCCGCAGTCAGATGCTCGATCAGTTGGCGTACTCCCTGGGTGGTCGCGCTGCTGAAGAGCTTGTTTTCCATGATCCAACCACAGGCGCCTCGAATGACATCGAAAAGGCGACAAATCTGGCTCGTTCGATGGTCACCCAATTTGGAATGACTGAGAAAATTGGCGCAATCAAGCTTGGAATCAGCGAGAGTGAGCCATTCTTGGGCCGCGACTACGGACATCAGCGCGACTATTCCGAGAGTGTTGCTAGCGTCGTTGACTCCGAGATTCGCTCCCTCATTGAAAATGCGCACCAAGAAGCATTCGATATTTTGGCCACTAACCGTGAAATTCTTGATCAGTTGGTAGTCGAACTTCTTGAAAAGGAGACTCTCCTTAAGGAAGATATCGATCGAATCTTTGCGAACACAGTGAAAGTTCCACTGCGTCCAGCATGGACAGGGTCAGCAACACGAGTTCCATCAACCCAGCCACCAGTCGAAATGTCGGCGGCTAAGCCACTCTCACTCACTGAGTTAGCTGAAGGTGATGCACCTGTGAAGGAAAAAAAAGTACGTGCGCCACGCAAGAAGGCAGCACCTAAGCCAGATACAACGCAGGCCTAAAAATGTCAGATGTGAACCCGATCAGCATGGGCCCTCATGATGGTCGGGCGCGCTCTGAGTTCGATCAAGATCGCGCAGAGCGAGCCGTCACAGAATTGCTTTTGGCTATCGGTGAAGATCCATCACGCGATGGTTTGCGCGATACACCAG
>CAIWXY010000083.1 GCA_903916775.1 uncultured Actinomycetes bacterium | reverse complement strand
TGCCAAGAGTATCGACCGTTCCTGCGGTAGCAATATCATCGCCTGCCCCACCGAGGCGTACTCCCCATGAAGGTGACCCATCCCAGCCGAATGAACTGATATATCCGTCGCTTGAACCACCGAGAGATGGTGTGCTAACCAAGGTAGAGGATGAAGACTCTAAAGTGCCTATTAAATAGGCACTTTGTGGGGTAGAGAGCGCTTGAGCAATATCGTCGCCCTGGCTTAGATGTGGCAATATTTCTGGAAGTAACGGGACCACTGGAATTGTCTTAGGAACTATTGGCGCTGGCTTGATAACAGTAGCCGCTTGCGAGGTTCCACCCGATAATGCCAGGAGTAGAGCTACTGCAATGATGAGCTTAGATCTCACGCCAATTCTCGAGATCGATCTCGAGCTGCCTTCATTGCTTGGGCAACTAAATCCCCAAGATGGCCCTCATTAAATACTTTGAGGCCTTCATATGTCATTCCTTTGGGGCTTGTAACATTTTCTCGCAAAGTTGCAGCACTCTTACCTGTTTCATCTAACATCCGTGCTGCGCCGAGAATTGTTTGAATGGTGAGAGTTGTTGCAATATCTTCACTAAGCCCAAGTTCTACAGCGCCAGCAATCATCGCTTCTACAAATGCGAAAAAGTATGCCGGACCCGAACCGCTGGTCGCAGCCAAAGCGTCTTGCAGCTCTTCATCAACCTGAACTACTTTTCCACACGCATCGAGAAATTCTTTGGCATATGCGATCTGACCGTCGCTCACATGCTCGCCTGCTGATAGACCTGACATTCCTACCCCGAGCATGGTTGGAGTATTTGGCATCACTCGGATCACAGAGTGGTTACCACCAAGCAATTGCGCAATTGTCTGGGTCTTCTTGCCCGCTAAGAACGAAATGACCAAACTCTGTGGATTTATAACAGGCGCAATGAGGTCAGTGACTGTGGTCAAATCTTGAGGTTTTACAATTATCAAAAGCACATCACACCTGCTCGCCATCTCGGTCAGAGTTGCGGGCTTAATTCCATATTTACTGACAATCTCAGCGCTTCGCTCGGCTCTACGGACAGCAAATGAGATCTGAGAGGGCTTAGCTCCGGCTTTGAGTAGCCCAACGAGTAGCGCCTCGCCCATATTACCGACGCCGATAAAGCCAACCGTTGAATTCGTTATCGAGAGCGTCTGTTCCGCATTGTTTTCCACAGCCAAAGAGTAGCCAATAATTCATTCGCAATGATTGTGCCAAAAGTCCTGGAAACCCTTAGGCTCTAGCCACTATGCCTGAAGTTAAAGATGGATTTGCCCGCGATTTTGTGGAGTTTGCTGACCCAGCCAAGCCTGAAGAAATCTTTCGCTGTGACCTGACCTGGCTCACCTCCTATTGGAGTTGTATCTATGGGGCCGGTTGCTGCGGAATTGATGCTGATAAGCCAGATGCAGGTTGCTGCTCCGATGGTGCTTACTACTCTGATGAGGCTGACGAATTGCGCACTCTTGAGGTGGCCAAGCGCCTGACTCCAGATATGTGGCAGTTTTTTGATCAGGCCCAGCCAAAGAAGAAAAGCGGCCAACTCCGTATTTCTGAGATCGGTTTAGATAACGATCGCAAGACTCGCAAAGTTGATGACTCGTGCATCTTCCTCAACCGCAAGGGCTATGAGGCAGAAGGCTTTACCGGAAATTTTGGCTGCGTACTGCACCACTTGGCGCAAAAAGAAGATATTCACTTCGTTGATACCAAACCCGATGTCTGCTGGCAGCTTCCTATTCGCCGCAGCTTTGAAACTCGAGAGTTCGGCGATCGCGAAATTTCAGTCACAGTCATTGGTGAGTACGAGCGCCTTGCTTGGGGCGATGGTGGCGCAGAGTTCGCTTGGTATTGCACAGCTAATACCGAAGCGCATGTGGGTAGAGAACCAGTTTATAAATCAAATAGCAATGAGCTCATTGCGCTCATGGGTGCACCAGCTTATGAAGAGCTCGTTAAGTTCTGTGATGCACGCATGGAAGCAATCGCGCTTCTCGCCAAAGAACAGAAGAAAAATTCTTTACCCCTTTTTGTCATTCACCCAGCTACAGCAGCAAACCAAAAGTAGATGGTGATGGTCAATGGCTAAAGCACCTGCTAAAGACCCCTTTCGCTGCACGGAGTGCGGCTGGACTTCCACAAAGTGGGTTGGACGCTGTGGTGAATGTCAGGCTTGGGGCAGCGTCGAAGAAGTAGCCGCGCCAAAGAAACTCTCCTTAGTTGCAGGCCCCGTGACAACGGCAGCAACTCCGATCGGAGAAGTCAGCCTTGAAAGTGCCAAAGCTCGTACAAGTGGAGTTGGTGAGTTAGATCGAGTACTCGGTGGCGGACTAGTCCCGGGAGCCGCAATTCTCCTTGCTGGTGAGCCTGGCGTGGGTAAATCGACCCTGCTTCTCTCTGTCGCCGCAGAGTCAGCTAAGCAAAATATGCGTGCGCTCTATATTAGTGGTGAAGAATCGGCATCGCAGGTGCGGTTACGAGCACAACGACTCGATGCAATTAATCCCCAACTCTGGCTTGCTGCAGAAAATGAACTGAGTGCAGTTATTGGTCACATCGATGCAGTCCAACCAGAACTTCTCATTATTGATTCGATCCAAACTATCGCTAGCGCCGCTGTAGATGGTGCACCTGGTGGCGTCACTCAAGTTCGAGAAATTGCTGGGGCGCTTATTCGCATCGCTAAAGAACGAAACATCACAGTTATTTTAGTTGGACATGTCACCAAAGATGGTTCGATCGCGGGTCCTCGTCTACTCGAGCACTTGGTGGATGTAGTTCTCAATTTTGAAGGTGAGCGTCACTCACGTCTTCGCCTCATAAGAGCAATAAAGAATCGTTTTGGTGCTTCCGATGAAGTTGGTTGCTTTGATATGTCAGAGTCAGGAATCATTGGATTGCCTGATCCGACTGGACTATTCACCACAAGACATACAGAACCTGTTCCGGGTACATGCGTAACAGTTGCGCTTGAAGGTCGCAGGCCACTCCTCGCCGAAATTCAAGCACTCGTTGGCGCACCGGTTGCCGAAGGACGCGACTATGGCAACGCTCGCCGTGTCACCTCTGGTTTAGATAACCCTCGTACTGCCATGACGCTCGCCGTACTAGAACTTCGCGCGCATATCCGACTATCTGGCCGCGATGTATATGTGGCCACAGTAGGTGGGATGAAGATGAATGAGCCTTCCGCCGATTTGGCTGTAGCTCTAGCCGTAGCATCGGCTGCAAAAGGGTTGGCTCTCCCAGCTGATCTTGTAGCAATCGGTGAAGTTGGTCTTGCAGGAGAAATTCGCAAGGTAACTGGCGCTCAGCAACGCATCAATGAGGCTGCTCGGCTTGGCTTTAAGCGAGCGATGGTTCCTATTGGGTCAGACCTTAAGATTCCTGGAATTGAAATTATGGAAGTCGGCCGGCTGGAACAAGCCATCGCAAAGGTAAAAATTTCCTAACGTGCAGCAGATAGTTCTGGATTGGTTCGCTGCACACAAGCGAGACCTTCCATGGCGAGAGAGCACCCCATGGGGAGTCATGGTGAGTGAATTTATGTTGCAGCAAACACCCGTCAACCGCGTGCTTCCGGTGTGGACGCAGTGGATGGAACGCTGGCCTTCACCTCAAGACTTAGCACAAGCCAAAAAGTCGGATGTGATTACGGCCTGGGGTCGACTTGGTTATCCACGTCGAGCGCTTCGCTTATACGAATCAGCCGGAATAATCGCTAGAGAGTACGACAATTCTGTTCCGCGTTCGATTGAACAACTACGAACGCTACCTGGAGTCGGCGAATACACAGCAGCAGCAATTTGTGCATTTGCATTTGGCCAACCAACATTAGTTCTTGATATCAATATCAGAAGGTTTTTCGCGCGAGTAATCGATGGCGTGCAGAACCCAACGTCGGCACCAAGTCAGATAGAAAGAAAATTGCGTTATGAACTCATTCCATCAGAGGGAGCTATCTGGGCGGCTGCAACAATGGAATTTGGTGCGCTTATCTGTACAGCGCGCAATCCGCAGTGCGATCTCTGTCCTCTCAAAGAGCGATGTGCTTGGCGGGCCGCTGGTTATCCGCTATCAGAGATCGTAAAGAAGAGTCAGGCTTGGAACGGTACCGATCGACAATGCCGCGGAACGATCGTTCAAGCGCTTCGCGAAAATAAGAAGTTAGATAGAACAAAGTTAAGCGCGCTCTGGCATGATCAGTCTCAGCTGGAATTGGCCCTAAAAACACTACTTGCCGATGGCCTCATTGAGACCACCGGCAAGAGCTTCAAGCTTGCTGATTAATTAGAGGTTGGGGCCTCTTGTAGGTCACCAGGTGTATCTGGCATCGTCGACTTTAAGACACCTTTAAATGTAAAGATCTCTTTGTCGCCCTGCACTTCTGTATCTACCAATGTGATCTCCCCTGGCTTTACATCGCCAAACAAGATCTTCTCAGAGAGAACATCTTCAATCTCACGCTGGATGCAACGACGCAATGGGCGTGCTCCAAGAAGTGGGTCATAACCCTTCTTGGCGAGCAGGCTCTTAGCGGCGGATGTGAGCTCAATGCCCATGTCCTTCGCACGTAGGCGCTCATCCAAGTTAGCGATCATCAAATCAACGATCTGAATAATCTCAACTTCTGAGAGTTGGTGGAAGACGATGATGTCATCGATACGGTTGAGGAACTCTGGACGGAAGTGAGTCTTGAGCTCATCTCCTACCTTTGCCTTCATTCGCTCGTAGTTGCCAAGTGCATCATCTGAGTTATGGAAACCAAGTCCCAATGACTTTGAGATGTCACGAGTACCGAGGTTGGTCGTCATGATGATCACTGTGTTCTTGAAATCTACAACGCGACCTTGAGAATCAGTCAGGCGGCCATCTTCGAGTACCTGAAGAAGTGAGTTGAAGATATCAGGGTGAGCTTTTTCGACCTCGTCGAACAAGACGACAGAGAATGGCTTGCGACGAACTTTCTCTGTGAGCTGTCCGCCCTCGTCATATCCAACAAATCCAGGAGGAGCGCCAAATAGGCGTGAGGCTGTGTGCTTCTCTGAGTACTCAGACATATCGAGCTGAATGAGTGAATCTGAATCTCCGAACAAGAACTGTGCGAGTGTGCGTGAAAGTTCTGTCTTACCGACACCTGAAGGTCCGGCAAAGATAAATGAACCACCAGGACGCTTAGGATCTTTAAGTCCAGCACGAGTACGACGAATCGCTTGAGAGAGCGCCTTTATCGCTTGATCTTGTCCGATCACGCGACGGTGCAGCTCATCTTCCATGCGAAGCAAGCGCGCTGTCTCTTCTTCGGTCAACTTAAAGACAGGGATTCCAGTTGAGTGCGAGAGAATCTCTGCGATCAGCTCTTCATCAACTTCGGCTACGACGTCGAGATCGCCAGCCTTCCAAGTCTTTTCGCGTTCGTTCTTCTCGGCGATAAGAGCCTTCTCTTTATCGCGAAGTGAAGCTGCACGCTCGAAATCTTGAGAGTCAATTGCTGACTCCTTTTCTTTACGAGCAGCGGCAATCTTGTCGTCAAATTCACGCAACTCTGGTGGCGCGGTCATACGACGAATACGCAAGCGTGAGCCAGCTTCATCGATCAGGTCAATTGCCTTATCTGGCAAGAAACGATCTGAAATGTAACGGTCAGCGAGAGTTGCAGCTGAAACAAGTGCAGAATCCGAGATTGATACCTTGTGGTGAGTTTCGTAGCGATCGCGAAGACCCTTGAGGATTTCAATCGTCTGCGGAAGCGTTGGTTCAGCGACCTGAATTGGTTGGAAGCGACGCTCAAGCGCTGCATCCTTCTCTAGGTGCTTGCGGTACTCATCAAGAGTTGTTGCACCGATTGTCTGAAGCTCGCCACGGGCAAGCATTGGCTTGAGAATATTTGCAGCGTCGATTGCACCTTCTGCAGCTCCTGCACCAACCAAGGTGTGGATCTCATCAATGAAGAGAACGATATCTCCGCGGGTGCGAATCTCTTTGAGAACTTTCTTGAGGCGTTCTTCGAAATCTCCACGATAACGTGATCCGGCAACAAGTGCTCCAAGGTCTAGCGAGTAGAGCTGCTTATCGCGCAGAGTCTCTGGAATATCGCCACGCACAATCGCTTGGGCAAGGCCTTCAACGATTGCAGTCTTACCGACGCCTGGCTCACCAATCAATACTGGGTTGTTCTTGGTGCGACGTGAGAGAACCTGCATGACACGTTCGATCTCTTTTTCACGACCGATAACCGGATCAAGCTTTCCTTCACGCGCAGCTTGAGTGAGGTTGCGACCAAATTGATCGAGTACCAATGATGTTGTTGGGGTTCCTTCGGCAGGTCCGCTACCAGAGGTAACAGCTTCCTTACCTTGGTAACCCGAGAGCAATTGAATAACTTGCTGGCGAACGCGATTGAGGTCTGCTCCAAGTTTTACGAGCACTTGGGCGGCAACGCCTTCACCTTCGCGGATGAGGCCAAGAAGAATATGTTCGGTGCCGATGTAGTTATGGCCAAGCTGCAGCGCTTCACGGAGCGAGAGCTCCAAAACCTTTTTGGCGCGTGGTGTAAACGGTATATGGCCTGACGGCGCTTGTTGGCCTTGCCCGATGATCTCTTCGACCTGCGCGCGAACAGCCTCAAGTGAAATATTGAGAGCTTCGAGTGCCTTAGCGGCAACACCTTCTCCTTCGTGGATCAGTCCCAAAAGGATGTGCTCAGTTCCGATGTAATTGTGATTGAGCATGCGAGCTTCTTCTTGAGCCAAGACAACGACTCGACGAGCTCGATCGGTAAAGCGCTCGAACATTAGGCCACCTCATTTTCTTCTAAAACCGCCGGTACCGGCAGCTGAGATTGAGCTCAGCTAAGCACTCTTTGGTACGGCTCTAGCCTACCTGTAACGCGCAGAGAGCTCGATTTATGCCCGAAAGCCCAGAACTTGGGGAGGATTTGGGTTACAGAATCCGCAACATCCGGGTATTGCCCAGAGTATTTGGCTTCACCCGCTCAAGATCCAAGAATTCGGCCACGCCTTCGTCATAGGAGCGAAGGAGCTGCTCATAAACATCGTGGGTGACCGGTGTGCCTTCGATAATCTCAAAGCCATTGCGGGCAAAGAAATCCGTCTCAAATGTTAGACAGAAGATCCGTTCGACTCCTAGAGCCTTGGCTCGCTCGACCACGGCATCAATGATTTTGTTGCCCACACCCATACCGCGCATTTTTTCTAAGACAGCAACGGTTCGAATTTCGGCAAGGTCTTCCCAGAGCACGTGGAGCGCTCCACAACCAATCACCTCACCCTGGTACTCAGCAACAGTAAATTCCTGGACCGTTTCATAGAGCGTAACTGTTTCCTTGGCCAAAAGTCTGCGAGCTAAGACATACGTATCGATA
>CAIWXY010000082.1 GCA_903916775.1 uncultured Actinomycetes bacterium | reverse complement strand
TACTAGGCGGACGATAGTCAGAACTACGGAGAGCGCCAAAGCTGCAATTGCTGAATGATCAAGGCTTTTCGTCACGTCATATGTGATCAGGAAAAGAATCGAAGGGGTGCCGGTATCTACTATTCCGCGGGCACCACCTAAAGTGCGCAGGATCTTGGCTTTATCTTCTTCATGTCCTTCATAACTCATGAAGATTTACCTGTGGATCCAAATCCACCTTCGGCTCGCTCGGAGCCTGGAAGGTTGTCCACTTCAACGAAAGTGGCGTTCTCGACCTTCTGAATCACCAACTGTGCGATTCGGTCTCCCTTTACGAAAGAGACCTCTTCATGGAGATCGTGATTGATCAAAATGACCTGAAGCTCCCCGCGGAATCCTGCATCAATTGTTCCAGGAGTGTTCACCATGGAAATTCCATGTTTAATAGCCAAGCCTGAACGTGGGTGAACAAACGCTGCATATCCAAATGGGAGTGCAATAGAGAGCCCTGTTGGAATTAAGGCCCGCTCCCCTGGCTTGAGTGTGAAGTCAATCCGCGTGGTGATATCCGCACCAGCATCTCCAGGCTTGCCATATTTAGGAAGTGGAACGTCGGGATAGAGTCGTTTTACTAAAACATCCATAGCCGCATCGTAATCGCTTGGCTCCGATCTCACCGCAGGATCGCTAAAGTGGCACCATGAAGACTGTCGATGGAAAATTTAGCGAGCGGGTTGGATGGCCGATCTGGCTCTGGCTTTTTCTGCTATTTCTTGCCGGCACGCTCTCTCTTGCGTTCTGGGCTGCTCTAGGAAACTCGTGGGGAGCCTTCTCGATGCTCATTCAATTCCTTGGCCTACTATTCCTTTCGCAGAGCACTCCACTGCTGGTGGAAGCCGATGACCAAGAGATGCGCGTGGGAAGCGCTCGACTTCCGCGAAAATTCATATCTGGGCTGACGCCGTTAACGGCGGATGAGATGCGCAAAGCTCGAGGGCCCCTGGCCAATCCAGCCGCTTTTCTGGCCATACGCTTTTGGATTCCTGCCGGAATTAAAGTTGAGATATCTGATCCCAATGATGCAACGCCCTATTGGCTCATAAGCAGCAAAAGAGCGCATCAAATAATTGATGCGCTCTCTGCTAGATAGTTTTTATCAACTATCTAGAAACTTACGACTTGTTTCTTAATCGCAATCCTTGCAAACTGCCTTTGCGCCTTCTCCGCGAGCAAGCTGCGAAGAATGGTGGACAAGAAAACAACGTGAGCATGTAAATTCGTCAGTCTGCTTTGGCACGACGCGAACAGTCAACTCTTCGCCAGATAGATCCGCGCCTGGGAGCTCTAGGTTCTCCGCGGCATCTTCTTCATCGATATCGACTTGACCTGACTGGGCATCTGCTCGACGAGCTTTAAGCTCTTCTAGCGACTCCTCGTGTAACTCTTCATCGGTCTTTCGGGGTGTGTCGTAATCGGTTGCCATGGTGCACCTCCTTCAAAAGTAGAACACAATCTGAAAACTCAGAACTGGGCATTAATCCCAACGGGGCGGATACTGTCGTATAACCCCGCGTTCTACCTAATGAACAGTCGGCGTGTCGAGAATATTCCCATGGCCGCGAGATTGCCTAGCGTGAAAAAGAGGCTAGATAAGGTTAGATAAGGCTAGATAAGTCGGAGCGGCTCTTGTCCACGCGCGATTAGGCGCTCGAAATGGTGCTCGCGCTTTTCATTGAAAGTGGCAACGTCGGCGGTCATCTGATCAATGAACTTACCGAGCTCATCGCGGGCAGCTGCGCCATCCCCAGTCAGGGTGGTTAGTTCGAAGATGCCCCAGGCGCGTAGAACAGGCATAACCACATCTTCGAGGTGCAATTTGAGGTCATAGATTCCGGCCAACGCGATCTGTACAGATTTGCGGCCCCAGCCAGGCATTCCAGCACCAGGCATCTGGAAGTTGGTCACAACATCGGTGATCGCACGCATAGCCGCATTCGGCTCTAG
>CAIWXY010000081.1 GCA_903916775.1 uncultured Actinomycetes bacterium | reverse complement strand
GTGAACATAGCTCTGATGTCCCGTATCAAATAACAGAACATCGTGAGGCGAATTAAATGTACGATGCAGGGCGATGGTGAGTTCGACTACGCCTAGGTTGGGGCCTAAATGTCCACCAGTCTTGGATACTTTCTCGATGAGAAAAGAGCGGATATCGGCTGCGAGCTCGTTGAGATCACTCTCAGGCAGCGCTTTAAGATCCTGGGGGCTCTTTACTCGCTCTAACATCTTCCCAGTCTAGAGCCCCATTGTTGGAAGTGCGAGGCAGATTCGCCCTCACTCCCTCCAAATTATCGAGATTTACTCCAGTTTTATCCGATCAGGCTACGCAAGACATACTGCATGATTCCACCGTGGCGGTAATAATCTGCTTCACCAGGTGTATCAATGCGTACCTTTGCTTGGAAGCTCTTATCCCCTGCTTTGACGGTGAGAACCTTGGGAGTAGTTCCAGAATTGAGTTCATCAATTCCTAGAATTTCAAAGACTTCTGTTCCATCTAGTCCCAGTGATTGCGCACTCTGACCTTCAAGGAATTGAAGCGGTAGAACACCCATGCCGATCAAATTGGATCGGTGAATTCGCTCGAAGGACTCTGCGATTACTGCACGAACCCCAAGGAGCGCAGTTCCCTTAGCAGCCCAGTCGCGTGAAGAACCAGAGCCGTATTCCTTGCCCGCCAAGATAACAAGAGGAATTCCTGCAGCTTGGTATGCGCTGGATGCATCGTAAATCGTTGCCTGTTCGCCGTTGTTCAAGAAGTTGCGAGTGAAGCCACCTTCAACTCCATCAAGAAGGAGATTCTTGAGGCGAATGTTGGCGAAAGTTCCTCGGATCATCACTTCGTGGTTTCCACGACGAGATCCATATGAGTTGAAATCTGCGCGAGCTATTCCATGGTCAGCCAAATATTTACCAGCAGGAGAATCTACTTTGATATTTCCGGCTGGTGAGATGTGATCTGTGGTTACAGAATCACCAAGTACTGCAAGAACACGTGCTCCCGAAATATTTGTTACAGGCTTTGGAGTGCGTGGCATTCCTTCGAAGTAAGGAGGTTTGCGGACATATGTCGAATCAGCCTCCCACTCAAATGTCTTACCGGTTGGTGTATCGAGTGATTTCCAACGATGATCACCATCAAAGACTGTTGCGTAATCCTTCTTGAACATGTCAGATGAAATACATGAACCAACTACCTCATCGATTTCTGCGGCTGTTGGCCAAATATCCTTGAGATAAACAGGGTTACCTTCTTTATCCAGACCCAACGCATCGTTTTCAAAGTCGTGATCCATTGTGCCCGCAAGCGCATAAGCCACAACTAGTGGTGGTGATGCGAGATAGTTCATCTTCACATCTGGGCTGATACGACCCTCAAAGTTGCGGTTGCCAGAAAGAACAGCCGTTACAGCTAGATCATTCTCATTAATAGCTTTACTAATCTCAACTGGAAGCGGTCCTGAGTTACCAATGCAGGTAACGCAACCGTAACCAACGAGATTAAATCCAAGAGCCTCCATATAACGGGTGAGGTCTGCCTTGTCGTAGTAATCAGTAACTACTTTCGAACCAGGAGCGAGAGTTGTTTTAACCCATGGCTTGCTAGAAAGCCCCTTCTCTACTGCCTTTTTAGCAAGCAGTGCCGCACCGATCATCACTGACGGGTTCGACGTGTTGGTGCATGAGGTGATCGAAGCAATTGCGACAGCGCCGTTTGAGATGCTAGCTGACTTACCACCAACAGTGATGTCGATAGCCGCACGCGCGCTCTTCTCGCCAAGATAACTTGGAATAATCTCGTTAAATGAAGATTTTGAGGCGCTCAACGAAATGCGATCCTGCGGACGCTTTGGTCCAGAGATAGAAGGAACAACATCGGCAAGGTCTAGCTCTACGTATTCAGAGAAGCGTGGCTCAATAGATACGTCATGCCACAAACCATTGCGCTTTGCATATTTCTCAACGAGTTCGATCTGCTCTGCACTGCGACCCGTCAAAGTCAGATAACGAAGCGTCTCATCATCAATTGGGAAGATCGCACATGTTGAGCCATATTCAGGCGACATATTTCCAATCGCTGTGCGATTCGCCATTGGGAGGGCTGAGACTCCAGGTCCATAAAATTCTACAAACTTGCCGACCACGCCATGCTTACGCAATTTTTCAGTAATCGTGAGAACTAAGTCGGTCGCTGTTGTTCCAACTGGCAATTCACCCTTGAGCTTGAATCCAACAACACGAGGAATCAGCATAGACACTGGTTGTCCCAAGAGAGCGGCTTCCGCTTCGATACCACCTACGCCCCAACCGAGAACGCCCAATCCATTAACCATTGTTGTATGTGAGTCTGTACCTACGACAGTGTCTGGGTATGCGCGAAGTGCGCCATCGACGTTGCGAGTCATGACAACGCGTGCCAAATATTCAATATTTACTTGGTGAACAATTCCAGTTCCAGGTGGAACGACTTTGAACTCATCAAAGGCGCTCTGTCCCCAACGCAGGAAGCGATAACGCTCTTTATTGCGTTGATATTCAATATCTGTATTTTCTTCGAAAGAAGTTTTTGTTCCGAAAATATCTGCGATGACAGAGTGATCGATAACGAGCTCCGCAGGTGCGAGTGGATTTACCTTTGATGGGTCACCACCTAGTTCTGCGATTGCTTCACGCATAGTTGCAAGATCAACTACGCATGGGACACCCGTGAAGTCCTGCATGATGACACGTGCGGGAGTAAATTGAATTTCAGTATCAGGTTCGGCAGCAGGATCCCATTGGGCAAGAGCTGTTATTTGGGCAGCAGTAATGTTCGCCCCATCTTCGGTGCGCAATAAGTTCTCGAGGAGAACTTTGAGGCTAAAGGGGAGGGTCTTGGCGCCTTCAAGCCCAGTGATATCGAAGATCTCGTAATTGTTGCCAGCTACTTCGAGATGGCTCTTTGCGCTGAAAGAATTCTTGCTCATGAGCCCAAATCTAACGCAATTTTGCTGGCTTTACCTAGACCCCATTAAAGAGGTCGAAAACGAGCCACGCACTCCACATGTTGAGTCATCGGGAATAGGTCGTAACCAACAATGTGATCCATTGCATACCCGTTAGCGAGCAGGAGCTTGGCGTCACGAGCAAGGGACGCGGGATCGCATGAGACATAGACGATTGTGAGCGGATGTAAGCGAGTCATCACGTCAATGACCTCTTCCCCTGCACCCGTGCGAGGTGGGTCAAGCAAGATGAGATCAACTTTATCGATCTTTGGTAGTCGAGCTTCTACTCGCCCGCTATGCACTTCCACGTTTCCAAAACCCTTAAATATTTTCTGTGCATCAGCAACGGCACGAGCTCCAGATTCAATTAAGTGAACGCGACCCTTAGGGCCAACAGCCTTTGCCAAGGGCGCTGTAAAGAGGCCAACTCCACCGTAAAGATCGCAGACAATGTCTCCGCTCTCAACTCCTATGAGTTCCATAACTTCATTGATCAGCGTTGATGGAGCGCTCTTATGAGATTGCCAGAACGATTGCGGTGAAATTTGATCGGTGAACTCACCTACCTTCTCATTGAGTTGAGTAGGCCCCGAAATGCTTCGGCCTGCACGCGAGATATTCACCTGACCCGTGCTTGTAGATGCTGCCTCGATGCGATCATCTCCGCCCC
>CAIWXY010000080.1 GCA_903916775.1 uncultured Actinomycetes bacterium | reverse complement strand
TGGGTGGTTGCGAAGAGACCACTACAGGCGTCATTCGCTTGAGCCAGATGACAAAAGATGGCGCACTTAAATTCCCGATGATCGCTGTCAACGACACCGATACAAAGCATATGTTTGATAACCGTTTCGGTACAGGTCAATCCTCGCTCGATGCAATTTTCCGCGCGACAAACGGACTGCTTGCTGGCAGCACATTTGTTGTCTGCGGATTTGGCTACTGCGGTAAAGGTGTTGCTGAGCGTGCACGCGGTATGGGCGCAAACGTCATCGTCACCGAGATCGATCCAACAAAGGCTCTTGATGCTTTGATGCAGGGTTACCGAGTAATGGACTCGCTAGAAGCAGCAAAGCTCGGAGATTATTTCGTCACTGTCACAGGCAATCGCGATGTGCTGCGCGAAGAGCATTTTGCAGTCATGAAGGATGGCGCGATTTTTGCGAACTCAGGTCACTTTGATATTGAGATCGACGTTGCATGGCTTGAGAAGAATGCGCAAAGCAAGAGCCGAATTCGCCATCAAACAGATGAGTACACGCTCAAGGATGGTCGACGACTTCTCCTCATTGCTGAAGGACGTTTGGTAAATCTTGGCGCAGCCGAAGGACATCCTGCTTCAGTCATGGATATGTCATTCTCAGATCAGGCGCTCACAGCAGAGTGGTTGCTCAAGACTGCGGCTTCATTGGCTGCTGGATTGCACGATGTTCCAACAGAAATTGATAAGGAAGTTGCTCGTCTTAAGCTTGCTGCAATGGGTGTCACGATTGACTCGCTCACTCCAGCACAAGAGCTCTACCTCAACTCTTGGGAGCACGGTAGCTAATGACGCACATCATGGTCGTTGATGACGACCAAGATTTGGCGGAGATGCTCGGCATTGTTCTTACAGGTGCAGGCTTTGAAGTTGATCTCGTCAATTCAGGGGATCAAGTAAAAGCAATTTTTCAGGCTCATAAACCTGATCTCGTCTTGCTCGATGTCATGCTTCCAGGGATGAGTGGAATCGAAGTCGCGAAAGAAATTCGCGAGACATCAATGGTTCCTATCGTGATGCTCACGGCAAAAGGCGACACTCATGATGTTGTCCTTGGCTTGGAAGCCGGGGCCGATGACTACATGATCAAGCCCTTTAATCCATCAGAGCTAGTCGCTCGAATTAAAGTACGTCTGCGTCGCTCCCCAGCAGCCGAAAGCACAACGCTGCGTATTGGCGATGTGTTGATCGATCAGGTAGCGCACACCATTGTCAGTCGTGGAAAATCCATTCCTCTCACTCGACTCGAATTCGATCTGCTTGTTGCACTCGCTAAAGAGCCAGGACGAGTATTTACTCGCGAAGCGCTACTCGATGAGGTCTGGGGATATCAGAACGCTACTGATACACGACTTGTGAACGTTCACATCCAAAGGCTTCGCGCAAAGATTGAGGTTGATGTTGATAATCCCGCCATCATTCTCACGGTCCGAGGCGTTGGTTATAAGGCTGGAACCAGCAGCGAATAGGGTGGTGTGTTGATGCTCAACTCTAGATGGCAACGTTCCATTCTCTTTCGGGTGATCGTCTCTACTGTCGCTTTTACTATTGTCTTTATTGCGTTGATTGGAACGCTCTTATTTACGCAAATATCTAATGGAATTTATCGGGAAAAAACCAATGCTTCGGTCTCGGAAGCCGAATCTCTGGCCGACTATGACCAAGGTCAACTTTATGCAACTCAGTACCTGGCCCACCTCAAGATCGACACGGTCGTTGCTCAAATTCTTCGCCCAAGCACACCTAGCGTCGATACTGCACCACGCGAAGTTGTGTTGTTGGGTTCTTTGGTCGGCAAATCGAAAAATGATACATATAACGGCTCATCGAATAAGTTGGACACACGTTCGATTCCAGCATCGTTTAGAAAATTGGTTCAACGTTCCTCAAAGACTCACTGGCTGCGAACTGACGTAAAATATACGAACGGCACCATTCAGCCTGCAATTATTGTTGGTACGGAGATAACAATCCCGCCAGCTTCGCCTTACGAGTTGTATTACGTCTTCTTGCTCAACGAGCAGACGACAATCATGGGCTTTATTGAAAAATTGCTGTGGATTACTGGTCTCTTCTCAATTATCGTCATTGGACTTCTCTCTTGGTATGTAACCAGACAAGCTGTTAATCCACTGCGCGATGCTGCCGAGATTGCTGAAGAGCTCACCGCTGGTGACTTGCACCGACGCATGGACGTTAAGGGAAGCGATGAGATGGCGCGTTTGGCAATCTCTTTCAATGAGATGGCACTTTCCATGCAGCA
>CAIWXY010000079.1 GCA_903916775.1 uncultured Actinomycetes bacterium | reverse complement strand
TACATGCCGATTGCGTGCCGTCTAAGCAGGTGGCGGCATGAGCGATCTCCGGCTCAAAACTCTCACGCTGACCAACTTCAAAGGTATTCGAGACCTGACGATCGATGCGAACGGTAACAATCTTTCGATCTATGCCGAAAACGGCGTAGGCAAAACAACCGTCGCAGATGCCGCCTACTGGCTCCTCTTTGGTAAGGACTCTCTTGGTCGCAAAGACTATGAGATTAAGACGATTGGAGAGAGCGGCGAAGTCATCCATTTTTTAGATCATACAGTCGAAGGCGTCTTCCAAATGGACGATGGCGAAACCCTAACGCTTACGCGGACTTATAAAGAAGATTGGGAGACTCAGCGCGGTTCCAGCACAAAGACTCACAAGGGGCACACCACATCGTACACGGTTAACAGTGTTCCTCAATCGGCAACAGAGTACTCGAATAAGATTTCATCCATCTGCGAAGAAGGTCCCTTCCGGTTACTGACTGATCCAAGTGCGTTCCTTAACCTCTCATGGCAGGATCGACGCAATATGTTATTCAACGTCTGCGGCAACCTCAGCGATGCTGATGTAATCGCTATGACCCCCGAACTTGCAGACCTCGGAGAGATGATTGGTAAGCATTCGGTAGTAGACTTTCGAAAAATTGCGGACTCTCACCGTAAGGCAGCAGAGGAAGAACGGAAACAGCTTCCGGCGCGTATCGACGAAGCAAGCCGGAGGATTCCCGCTGAGGATAAAAACGACTGGTCTTCAATCCTGGCCGGTAGGATCAAAACGCTATCTTCTTTGATGCAAGAGGAGGCGAAAATCGTAGCCGGGGGACGTGCGGCGGACCTTCGGTCGAACATTGTCGATATTCAGGCAAAGCAACGAGCCCGCATTTCCGAACTTCGTTCCATTCCCGATCCGGCTCGGGAAATAGCGATCAAGGCACGGCGCGAACAGCTCTCACGCCAAACAGATGCCGTATCCAACATCCATCGCCTGGCCGATTCAATTGCTAGACTTCAGCGCGAAACGGAAACGCAGAACGCTGAACTAGACGAAAAGCGCAAGTTCGTAACCGCGCTCAAGGCGCAGGTTTATAATGGCGCAAACGAATGCCCTTCGTGTAACCAACCACTGCAAGAAGAGAAAGTACAAGCGGCGGTCGAAGAGTTCAATAGTGCAAAAGCCAAAAAACTAGCGACTTTAGTTGAACAAGGAATTGCTCTAAAGGCAAGCCGGGACACGAACGCTGCTTCACTAGCTTCTCTTCAAGCGGAGCATGCGGAATCAAAGCAGTCGATAGAAGTGCTGAAGGCTGAGGGCATTATCTCCATCCCAGACGAGGTGCCGATTGATCCACTGACCGATCCCGAGTACGTGATCCTCTCCGGTGAACTCATGGTTGTCCAACAAGAGCTGGACGCGCTATCCGAAAGTTCCCAAGGGGAAATCGCTAAGATCGAGCAATCGATATCCGTTGCGCGAAGCGAAGTGACTGAAGCACAAGCAGCCGTGCTAAACACGCAGAAACGCGAAGAGGAACTACAGCGAGTCAAAACGCTCAAGGCACGTGAGAAGGAACTGGCGTCTCTACTGGAACAGCTTGAGCGGAGTATCTATCTTTGCGAGCAGTTCACTAGAGCGAAGGTTTCACTGCTCACCAACCGGATTAACGACAGGTTCCAGCTAACAACCTTCAGGCTCTTTAAAGATCAGCTAAACGGCGGACTGCAAGAATGCTGTGATGTCCTTTGGCGAGAGAATGGGGCTCAACCTTCGCACGGGCAATCGATCCAGATCGGTCTTGACATCATTCAGACGCTGAGTGGTCATTTGAACTTCAGCCCCTGTATCTTCATCGATAACTCGGAATCACTGACTCACTTTCCATATACGACCGGCCAACAAATCCGGCTGGTCGTGAGCCCGGGCGACAAAGTACTTCGCGTCGGCTCTGCACCTTCAGATTTAGGGCTATCAGAAGCCCAAGAACCATCACTTTTTTAAACATTAAGATTAAGGATTTAAGACAATGACAAACGCAACAGTTACAAGTAATCGAACATCTCAGGATGGCACTGCAATTACCGAAAGACAACTACCTAACGTAACAAGTCAGGTGCTCGGCCAGATCATG
>CAIWXY010000078.1 GCA_903916775.1 uncultured Actinomycetes bacterium | reverse complement strand
TGCACTGATTGGCTCGATGCGGCGATGCAGACGCTCGATCGCAATCGCAAAGCGATCGCCATTCAATTAGCCGCGAAGCTTCCAGAGGCCGGGTATCGCATTCCGGATTGCTCATACCTGGCATGGATCGATCTTGGCGCTTACGAACTCGGCGAAGAACCTGCTCGCACTATTTTGGAGCGCGGAAAATTGGCTATTTCTCCAGGAATCGCATTTGGCCCCCATGCCGAACATTTCATTCGACTCAACTTTGCAACCAGTCTAGAAATCTTGACCGAGGGTATTGATCGCTTGGTTGCTAGCCTTTAAAGGCTTGTTCAAGATCCTTAATCAAATCACTTGAGTGCTCGAGCCCTAGTGAAAGACGAGCGAGGGATTGGGTAATACCCATCGAAGCCTTGAGCTTCTCATCTAGCCTGCGATGAGTTGTAGAAAAAGGGTGCGTAATCAGCGATTTGCTGTCACCTAGGTTGTTAGAGATATCAATAACCCGAAGCGCGTTCATCACCTTAAATAGCTGCTCTTGGCCGCCAGCTACCTCAAAGGAGAGCGTAGATCCGCCGCCACCCATCTGGCTCTTAGCAAGTTCATAAGAAGGATGCGAAGGCAAGAACGGATAGTTGACGCTTGTGACAGAGGGGACTGTCTCTAAGAATTGAGCAACAGCGAGTGCATTCTCATTCATACGCACAACGCGCATCGACAGCGTTTCAAGAGATTTCACCAAGACCCAGGCGTTAAACGCACTCAGCGTAGGACCAGTGTGGCGAATAAATGGATTGAGATGGTTCTTGATGTAATCCTCGCTACCCAAGATTGCGCCACCTAAGACACGACCCTGGCCATCAATATGTTTTGTGGTGGAGTACATAACAACATCGGCGCCGAGTTGGAGCGGCTTTTGCATGATCGGCGAAGCCATCACGTTATCGACGATTACGGTCGCGCCGACCTTATGTGCAAGATCAGAGACCATGCGGATATCGACGATCGCAAGCATTGGATTAGATGGAGTCTCAATAAAAACAACTTTGGTTGGCTTGTTGAGCGCAGCCGCCCATTGCACCGGATCATTGCCATCTACAAACTCAACAGTGACGCCCCACTTAGGTAGGATTTCGGCGAGCACAACCCAGCACGAACTAAACATAGAAGCAGCAGCAACAATGTGATCACCTTGGGAGACAAGGCACGCGACAGATGCGAACATCGCCGACATTCCAGAGCCCGTACCGACGCAGAGCGGTGCACCTTCGATTGCGGCAAGGCGTTGCTCAAACATTGTCACTGTTGGGTTGGCGAAACGACCATAGACGTAGTGGTCGACCTCATCGGTAAATGCATGGACAGCTTGTTCTGCACTGTCGTAGGTAAAACCACTGGTGAGATACATCGCCTCGCCGGTTTCACCGAATCCTGATCGCGCTATGCCAGCTCGAACCGCCAATGTGTCTTCGTGCAGATCCCACTGCGGGGTCTGCCCATCAACAGAGTTGGAGTATCCCCAAGGGCGGTGTTGGTGAGTCATGGACATATTCTAGAGGCTCAAAACAGAGTGGTGAGACGCGTGTTTTTTGTGATTCGAGAGGAGAATTAGCGAGTGAACGAACACGTGAGATACCAACTCAATAGATGGCAGAGCATCACTCTGGCCTCGGTGTTGGTAAGCACTGTGATTATGCTCCTCAAATACTTAGGGGATGCGACCAAACATCCGTTGATGATTGCGCCATTTGCCGCAACTCTGATGTTGATCTTCTCTGTCACTCACAGCCCGTTTGTACGAACAAAAAACATCGTGGGTGGATATATCGCTGGATCGATCAGTGCGATTGCGCTCTACAAATTCTTTGGGGCCAACATTTGGACGCTTGCTGCTTCAGCCGGACTTACTGTCTTGGTTATGGAGATTACCCACACCCTGCATCCACCGGCCGTCGCCCTACCTATTGTGATGGTGAGCGATCACGAGAGCTGGTCATTTCTTTGGACTCCACTTGCGATCGGTGTCGCTATCTTGGTGGCTGCGGCGTTTGCGCATCGCCAATTTATTAAACGTTTTCCAATTGATGTTGCCTGACACACACCTACTATCCGGAAGCACGATGAAAAATTCCCCTAAAAAATCCCGCCTTAAATTTGGAACCCTCGTACTTGCATGCGCCGTCTCACTCATGACTTTCACACCCGCCCAATCATTTGCGAGCACTCATATGAAAAAAACAAGTCACACCGCCTCTGAAGTCTTTGCCAATAATTGTGGAATGGCACAGATCAAGCCATCATCGTTAACTCAGTTCTGCGCCGATGCCGG
>CAIWXY010000077.1 GCA_903916775.1 uncultured Actinomycetes bacterium | reverse complement strand
GACAATTGCGCCGATTACTGTTGCACCTTGCCAGCCGTGGCTTGGGTGTGCTGCGACTCCAACAGGTTTATTAATGACGATTATGTGATCATCGTTGTACACCACATCGAGACCATCTATGGGTGTGGCAACGAGCGATGGTGCGCCCTTTGCTGCTGGCATCAAAATTTCAAGAAGATCAGCGGTGGCAACTTTTTCGGATTTAGCAATCACTTTGCCGTTGCGCGTAACTTCGCCTGCTTCTATCAAGTCAACAACGGTGGAGCGCGATAGCCCTAAAAGCCTGGCGATCGCCGCATCGATTCGTTCTTGATCAAGACCTTCTGGAATTGAGAGGACGCGACTTTCGCGACCAACTGCTTCACTATCTTGTGCAGATGTATCAGTTGTCATCAAACGTCCTCGGTTTCACATTTTTTGCCACCAACAGCGCGATTGCAACTGCTGAGAGAACAATAGAGGAATCTGCCAGATTAAATACCGGCCAATGAGGCAGCTTGATCCAATCGACGACAGAGCCACGAAGCCAATACGGCGCGCGAAAGAGTCGATCGCTGAGATTCCCGAGTACTCCGCCAAGAAGCAGTCCTAGCGCGCACGCCCAGAGACGAGAAGTGATTGAGCGACTAAAGAGAAAGATTCCGGCTACGGCGCCGATAGAAAGTACCCCGAGGAAAATTCCCGAATGTGTGGCAACACTAAATGCTGCTCCGGAGTTATTAATGAGCTCAAGCTGAAGCAAGCTTCCCAAAACTGGGTGTGCTCCGCTTCCCAAGAGCTGTGAAGCAAGTGTTTTGCTCACGTAATCAAGGAGAAAAATTGCAGATGCCACATAGGTCATCTCTCGAACTGCGCGTGTGTGAGGTGCTGATTTACTCAGCGTCGTTCCTCTTTCTGCTTACAGACCATGCACAAAGTAGCGCGAGGGAAAACTTGGAGACGAGCTTTTCCGATTGAATTTCCGCATTCTTCGCAGCGGCCATATGTCTTCGTGTCAATGCGTTCGATTGCTCGCTCGGTCTGTAGGACCATGTCGCGCGCGTTGTAGACCAATGACATTTCATGTTCGCGTTCGAAAGTCTTTGCTCCAGCATCAGCTTGGTCATCACCAGCGCCAACGCCTGCAGATGAAATCAGATCATCCATCTCGCCTTCTGCATCTTTGAGTTCGGCTTTGAGGCGAACGAGTTCCTTGTTGAGTTCGCTGCGCATTGCCTTGAGCTCCGCGGCACTCCAAGCAGCCTCAACATCAGTTGCGATATGCGGGGCAGGTGCGCTCTTAATTGGCTTGAGGCCTGCAGCTTTCTTCGAGCTCTTTACCGGACGAGGTGGTGGTGGCATGACCAGGCGTCGCTCTTCAATGACGACCTCTGGACCTGCATTTACTTCGCGCGGAGTAACGGTGATGGTGGTCGAATCCCCCGTTGTAGTGCTTTGAAGTTTTGCCGGGAAAGGTTTTGCAGGTGTGCGCTTAGCAAGGCTTGGTTTAACGATATTTGGCGAGCGCACTGCTGGAGTTTTCACAGCTGGCTTCTCGGCTACCTTAATTGCAGGTTTGGCTACTGCCTTCTTAACTGGCGCGGCCTTCTTAACTGGCGCGGCCTTCTTAACTGGCGCGGCCTTCTTGGCGGCGGCTGGGGTCGCGGCTTTTTTAGCGGCAACGGATGATGATTGTGATGGCACTGATTTAGCAACTTTCTTTACAGCTGTTGGCTTACTTGGCGCAACTGTCTTCTTGGCGACAGGTGCCTTCTTCACACTCTTTTTAGCTGCGCTCACAGGGGTAGTTTTCGGGGCAGGGTT
>CAIWXY010000076.1 GCA_903916775.1 uncultured Actinomycetes bacterium | reverse complement strand
CAACGTTGATCATGAGGGCTGAAAGCAGAGCACAGGTAAAGAGGAAGACGGCGCCCCACTTAAAGGTCGTGGTGAAGCCGTGAACCTGGGCATAGACCCCGACCTGCTGGCCTAGGGATGTATGACCCGCAGCGAAGGCCGCAGCCGACGAAATCGCGATGGTGTTGAGAAGGGCTGCTCCGAGAGACCCACCGATTTGTTGGCTCGTGTTGATCATGGCGCTAGCTACTCCAGCATCATGTTCACCCGCAAGGTGTAGTCCTGTACTCGCATTAGGGATGAAGTAAAGGGCGCAACCAAAGCTCATGATGAGCATAGGAGCCAAGAGGTGTGAGGTGTAACCCGAGGTAGGAGTCAATCGTGAGAAGAGCAAGATTCCTACAGTTGCCAAGACCATTCCAAAGACCATGAGCGGTCGTGGACCGATCTTAGGTAGAAGTTGCGAAGCAATACCGGCTCCAATGACGATTCCTACTGTAAATGGCAGGAAGGCTACGCCAGCCTTAAGTGGTGAGTAATGAAGGAACGATTGCATGTAGATGCTCAAGAATAAGAACATTGCAAAGAGTCCAACTCCGACAAGCAGAGAGCCAATATAGGAACCACCACGGTTGCGTTCAGCCAATACTCTCATAGGCAGAAGTGGGTGAGAGGCCTTCGCTTCGATGGCAAAGAAGGCAGCAATAAAGATTATTGCTGCGATGAAGTAAGGATAAGTGTGGACGTTAGCCCAACCATTGTTTGCAGCCTGGCTAAATCCATAAACCAGTGAAACTAATCCGACAGTTACGGTAACTGCGCCAGGAACATCGTACTTGTTATCGCCCTTCGCCTTTGACTCGTGCAAGTTGGGAAGCGCAAGAAGAATAGCGAGTACTGCAATTGGAGCATTCACAAACAAGCACCAACGCCAGTTGGCGTACTCTGTGAGAAGGCCACCCATAATCAAGCCGATTGCTGCTCCACCGCCTGAAATTCCACCATAAACTCCAAACGCCTTAGCGCGCTCTTTTGGAACAGTGAATGTGACGTTGAGAAGAGAGAGTGATGAAGGAGCGAGGAGGGCACCGAATGCACCTTGAAGACCGCGCATTGCAAATAGTTCTCCTTGGTTTTGTGAAAAACCACCGATGAGAGAAGCCAGCGCAAAACCAGCAAGACCGATAATGAAAATCTTCTTACGTCCGACATAGTCGGCGATTCGACCACCGAGAAGCAACAAGCTTCCGAAGGTCAGCGAGTACGCCGTGACAACCCACTGGCGATTTGCATTAGAAATATGAAGCGCTTTCTGAGCACTTGGAAGAGCGAGGTTAATGATTGATGCATCGAGGACAATCATGAGAGATGCGATAGCGATAACGCCAAGCGCCATCCAGCGATTCGGGTCTAGACCTTCATCGCCTGGGAGCCAGTGGTGCTTCTTTTCTTTTGGCATGCGAGCCTTCCGGTGAGGTGTTTTATACGTGTTTTCACGAAGTGGGGGTGCCTTAAGTGATTTCTTGAAGGCTATCTGATAACTTAATCTTAGCAAGTTGAAGGTTCAATCTTTCCTAGCGAAAACAGCATTGGAGATTGACATCGTGTCTTGGCGCCCGCCAAGAGCCCTCGATGTTTTTACGCAAGTCATGAATTCAACATCAACTGTTCATACAGATGTAGTATCAGATTTAGTATCAGATTTAGAGCCTCAGGCCTATCGAAAATTACCTACATCACCCGTACCGCTGGATATGGCCCGGGTAGATGAACTCATCGCCGCAGAATGGAAGCGTTTCACCACTGGGACGTTCGGCTCCAATGAAGAGTTTCAGCTCGCATTGGCATCAATGCCTATGGGTGTCCCCTCTAGCTTCCAGCACTGGGATCCATATCCAATTGCAATAGCCAGTGCCGAAGGTGCGTGGATGACAGATGTGGATGGCCGCCGACTTCTCGATCTCTCCATGGGATTTGGTGCGATGTTGGCTGGTCACCTCAATCCGGTAGTTGTAGAAGAAGCGACAAACGCCCTTCATACCGGCACTCTCTTCGTTACGCCTTCACCCATTTCACGTGATGCAGCTGAGCGGATGTGCAAGCGATTTGGTATTGATCAGATCCGTTTTGCCAACTCTGGTACAGAAGCCACCATGTATGCATCGCGTCTTGCTAAGGCTTACACGGGTCGTGATGGATTGGTAAAGCTCGAGGGTGGTTATCACGGTAGCTATGACCCGATGACAGTTTCGGCAAAGCCCAAACTCGAGTACGCAGGAGACCCTGAAGAGCCAACCCCGGTCATTCCAGCAGGTTCAAATGCCGGTGAGATCTATGTGGTTCCTTTTAACAATCTTCCTGCTCTTGAGAAGCTCTTCAAGGCGCACGGTTCTACCATCGCTTGCATCATCATGGAACCTGTCATGGAGAATTTGGCTATCGTACTTCCGGACGCTGGTTATCTTGCTGCCGTCCGTGCGCTCTGCGACGAGTACGGAATCATTTTGATATTCGATGAGGTTAAGACTGGCCTCACAGCAGGACCTCACGGAGCCGCTGCTCGAATCGGCGTAAAGCCTGATCTCATCACTCTCGCTAAATCAATTGGTGGGGGACTTCCACTCGCAGCATTTGGTGGCAAGAAGGAGATTATGAGCGCAATCGCAGACGGACGTTTTGATCACTTCGGTACATTCAATGCCAACCCGCTTGCAATGGCAGGCGTGCGCGCAATGGATCGCATTTGCACTCCTGAAGCACTCGCAAAGGCAGAGGCACTTAATCGCCAAGCCCTAGACAGAATCATGGAGATTATCGAGCAGTACAACCTTCCTGCACACACCGTCGGTTTTGGTGTGAAGGGTTGTATCACCTGGTCAACAACACCAGTGCGTAATTACCGCGATTACAAAGCGACAGATTTCAAGGTAGCCGAGCTAGCGTGGCTCTGGTCGCTCAATCGTGGAATCGTTACACCTCCAGGACTTGATGAGCAGTGGCTTATCAGTTTGGCACACGGACAGGACGAGATCGACAAACTCGTCGAAGATTTTAGAGAGTTAGCCGAGGCGCTACGCGCGTAATTATTCGAGCGCAATCAGGTCGTAATACTCGTCGTTCCATAGATCCTCATCGCCATCTGGCAGCAGAAGTACGCGCTCAGGTTTAAGAGCGCGTACAGCGCCATCATCGTGAGTAACCATCACAACAGCGCCTTGGTATTCACTGAGCGCAGCCAGGATTTCATCGCGTGATGCTGGATCTAGGTTGTTCGTTGGCTCATCGAGAAGCAAGAGGTTGGCGGCGCCAACCACGAGAGTTGCAAGAGCTAAACGAGTTCTTTCGCCACCGCTGAGTACACCGACCGGCTTTTGAACATCGTCGCCACTAAATAGGAATGATCCAAGAACTTGGCGGGCTTGTGGCTCACCAATGTTCTCACCTGACGAGAGCATGTTCTCGAGAACAGTGCGATCGAAATCAAGCATTTCGTGCTCTTGGGCGTAGTAACCGATTTTGAGACCATGGCCTGGTTCAATCGCGCCAGTATCTGATTGCAGAACGCCTGCAAGCATTTTCAGGAGCGTTGTTTTACCAGCACCATTGAGTCCGAGGATGACAACTCGAGAAGATCGATCGATAGCTAGGTCAACATCGGTAAAGATTTCGAGTGAACCATAAGATTTCGATAATCCATGTGCCATGAGGGGAGTCTTGCCACAAGGAGCGGGTGTAGGGAATCGAAGTTTTGCGACCTTGTCAGATCTGCGGACATCTTCAAGTCCGGCAAGTAGAGCATCTGCGCGGCGCAACATTCCTTGAGCTGCAACTGCCTTTGAAGCCTTGGCACGCATTTTCTCACCTTGCTTAGCAAGAATCGCAGCTTTCTTCTCGGCGTTGGCGCGCTCCTTCTTGCGACGATGTTCGTCATCTTCGCGTTGCTGGAGATATTTCTTCCAGCCCATGTTGTACACATCGATGCAGTTACGATTGCCATCTATGTAGAAAACCTTATTCACCACGGTCTCGATCAAAGCGACATCGTGAGAGATGATGACAAGTCCGCCAGAATATTTCCCAAGATACTCACGTAACCAGTTAATCGATTCAGCATCCAAGTGGTTAGTAGGCTCATCCAGCAGGAGTGTTTCGGCTCCACTGAAGAGAAGTCGAGCCAGTTCTACTCGACGACGTTGACCGCCAGATAAGCCTTCGAGGCTATCTTCAAAGAT
>CAIWXY010000075.1 GCA_903916775.1 uncultured Actinomycetes bacterium | reverse complement strand
CTTTGCAGCACCGCTCGCTGATGCAGCAGGCTTAGGGGCAGCCACAGGATAGAAGAGATCATGAACATACTTCTGGACGGTCGGAATATCGATGATGTTCACATCTTGTCCGTTACGAAGCGCATAGCCAGCAATGGGCAAGGTATGGAAAGTGATATGGCCGCCGGTCAAGGCTTTTGCTTGTGGCAAGAAGCCAAGGACATCCCAGCCGCTATCAATAACGACATCCTTCTTCGCTACATTCAGAAGGTTTTGAAGTTTTCCGATGTCGCCAAATAGGCCTTGGGTGCGGAATTTTGTGATGACGCCCGTAATAAATGCTTGCTGGCGGTGGGTTCGATCCAAGTCACCATTTGGAAGCCCATGGCGCTGACGAACGAATTCAAGTGCTTGTGCGCCAGTGATTGTCTGGAGTCCCGCTGGGAAAACGGCGCCTGAGTATTGAGAGTCATTAACTGCGTGGTTGAGACAGACCTGGACACCACCGACCGCATTGGCAAGATCGTAGAAACCTACGAGGTTGACTTCAGCAAAGTGATCGATCGGAACATTGAGCAAGGTGCTAATTGTTTTGATTGTTGCCGCGCGTCCAACGTCGCGACTCTGTTGCTCGCGCGCAGGGTTTTGGACGCCAGCCTTGATCAACTTCAATTCGTCGTCGTACTTGGCTAGACCGTAAGCCTCTTTAATTTTCTGCATCCCATAACCCTGAACCGCGACATAGTCATCGCGCGGAATAGAGATAGCTACAGCGTGTGAGCCATCAGCTGGGATGTGAATCAAGATCATGGTGTTGGTGTTGTATCCACCGACTTGGCTTGATGAGCCCACATGCATGATGTCCAAAAGTTTGCGAGGTAGATCAGAGCCATCATTCGCGCGGCGAGAATCTAGACCAAGTAGAAGGATGTTGACATCTCCACCAGCAGATTTCACTGAACCATTGAGGACGTTAGAACGCGGAATGGCGGTACCAGCGGTCCGATCAAGGAGATAGAAACTGAGCGAAAGAAGGGTGATTGCAATCGAAAGGGTCGCAATAGTCTTTTTCGCACGCATGGGGTGATCTTACATTTGAATAGGCCAACCGATAAACTTTGACTATGAGTATGAGCAATAAACAGAGCAGAATCAGCGTTTTTAATGAAAAGTTGGCTGCCAGAATCACTTCGGGTGTTGCGACCATGTGGTGCGCCTACATCTTCGCGATCATTGCTCTCATCTCGCTCCCATCGGCCATTAAGACTGGCGATATCGTCACAATCGTTGCTTGGGTTGCCCAGACCTTCCTGCAATTGGTGCTGCTCTCGATCATCATGGTGGGCCAGAACGTTGCCTCTGCCAGCGTTGAGCAGAAGATCAACGAGACCCACACTGCCAGCTTGGGTGAGTTTGAGTTGGCAAAAGAAGCTCGCCAACTCAACAATGAGGAGATCAAAGAACTGAAAGAAATCGCGCGCGAGATGCATGCGCTTCTTAAACGTCTTGATGCAACTCAAAAGTGAGCTTACGTAGAACACTCTCCCACGCCCACGTAAAGAGGTTTTATCTCTCACGGCTGATTTCGAGCTTTGGTAATGGCATGGGGCCGATTGCTCTCGCCTTTGGACTGCTACATCTTCATCGTGCTGGCAACCTTAATTCGGGTGCGCGCGAGCTAGGTTTTGTTCTTGGCGCACAAACGCTCGCCATGCTCTGCGTAATCCCATTTGGCGGTGTGCTTGCCGATAAATATGGTCGCATCTTTATGATCGGAGCAGCCGACATCATTGGCGGTGCGGCGCTGGTTGTACAAGCTTTTTATTTTCATACCGGTCATGTTCCGATCGCCGCACTTTTTATCTGCAACTGCGTCTTTGGGCTTATGTGGGGAATTTTCTGGCCAGCATTCTCTGGAGTGCTTCCATCGATACTTCCTGAAGAGCTGCTCCAGCAAGGTAATTCGATCAATCAATTTATCTCGAATGGATCTCTCATCATTGGCACTGCAGTTGGTGGTTGGCTGATAGCAGCATTTGGCAGCACTCTTGCATTAGCGATCGATGCATCTACTTTTGTTATCGCAGGATGTTTGGTTATTGGTCTGCGACGCTTGACCCCACCACGCGAACAGACTGGTGCTTCGATGTTCGCTGACCTGCGTGAAGGGTGGCACGTCTTCCTCTCGTTTCGATGGATTGTTGCAACAGTTGCTGGATTCTCATTTTTTGTCTTGGTTTGGGCTGCAACAGATAGCGTGCTTGGTCCGCTGATCGCTCTTAAATATTTCCATGGCCCAAAGTCTTGGGCGTTTGTCATGAGCTCTGAGGCAGTAGGGCTGCTCGTTGGATCGTTGGTTGGAATGCGGATCAAAGTGAAGTACCCAATGCGCTTTCTCACGATCATCACCTTCGTGTTTCCGCTCTATGTATTCACCCTGGCAAAACCAGAACGGTTATGGATTATTGCCGCTGCAGCTTTCGTCACTGGCGTAATGCTCGATCTTTGGGGATCCATGTGGAGCACGGCTATGCAGCGCGAAGTCCCACGAGAGGCGCTCTCTCGGGTCTCGGCTTGGGATGGGCTGGGCAGCCTGCTCTTGCGCCCAGTTGGGTTAGCCATTGCAGCCCCGCTGGCCTCCCTGATGGGCCTGACCAGGGTGCTGGAGCTCTTCTCGGTGGCAAGTGCTCTCATTGTCCTGGGAGTGCTCGCGATGCCCTCCGTCTGGCGCATGCAGCTCACAGAGAGCTCGCAGGAATCCTCAACTATTCTTTAGGTATTGCGGGCTTAAATGGTCCCCTGCACGCTCATAAATCTGTAGATATTTGAGAGGTAATGCCAGTTATGAAGAAGATCCAAAGTTTGGGAACCCTATCCAAGATTGCCATTGGCGTCGTCATCGGAGCATCGCTTGTCGGTGGCGTAGCAACTGCCGCTGGTGAATTCTCTGGAACAGTCGTTAATGCTTGCGCCGACAACAGCACTGGCGCGCTCTACGCCAACGCGGGCTCTTCCACGACCTGTCCTGCGGGTCGTAGCGCAGTCACACTCGGTAGTGGCAGCGGTATCAAAGCGGTCGTTCCTAAAGTTGAACCTTCAGTAGTGACAGTCAATGTCACGGCAAGTGATGGAACGGGCGATACGGGTTCTGGTGAAATCATCAAAAGTGATTCGACTGGAAGTTACATCGTTACCAACAACCACGTCATTGATGCTTTCGCGCAAAATAGCACCACATATAAGTTGAGTGTTGATCTCAGCGATGGTCGCAACATCACCGCAACCATAGTTGGCCGCGATACTGCTTACGATCTAGCCGTCTTGCACGTCAGCACACCTAATTTGCCAGCAATTGCAATTGGCGATTCATCCACCCTTTCAATTGGTGATCCCGTTATTGCATTCGGTTCACCACTCGGATTAGATGGAACTGTTACTGCTGGAATTGTCTCTTCACTTAATCGTCCAGTGACAACCCAGAGCGATACATCAAATACCCAGTCTTATGTTGATGCGATTCAGACCGATGCTGCGATTAATCCCGGAAACTCAGGTGGCGCACTCACTGACTCAATGGGACGTCTCGTTGGAATTAACTGCGCAATCGCTAGCCTCAATGGTCAATCAACAAACGGCTCAATCGGACTCGGCTTTGCTATTCCAATTAATGAAGCAATGCGCACCGTGAATGAGATCATCACAAGCCCAACGCATACGTCGACTCGTCCAGTGCTTGGCGTCTATTTTGACACTTCTTACACCGGCGTCGGAGCGAAGATTTCCCAGCTCGTAAGCGGAGATCCTGCTGCGCTCGCTGGCGTGCCTGTCGGAGCCGTAATCACCAATATTGCGGGCACTCGTATTCCGGATCAAGAGACAGCGATCGTCAAGATCCGCTCATATGCACCTGGAGCGAGTGTTTCGATCACCGTCACTCTGCCAGCCGGCGGAAGTAAGGTTTATCAACTCACTTTGGGATCGGCGCCTTCAAACTCCTAATTGGTAGCCAAACCGATTACTGCTTCTCCTGCTTTTCGTGACAGACTCTAGATAGTGAACCTGATAAATCTAGAGTCTGTCTCTAAAGCCTTCGATATTCGCCCTTTGCTAGATGGCGTCTCTCTTGGCGTGAACGAAAATGAGCGAATCGGAATTGTCGGCAGAAATGGTGGCGGCAAAAGCACCTTACTTAAAATAATCGCTCAAACGCTTGAGCCTGATTCGGGTCGGGTATCACGAGCAAATACAGTGAAGGTCGGAATACTCTCTCAAGCTGATACTGCGGCGCCTGGTGCGAGTGTTCGCGAAGTTGTTCTCGGCGATATTCCGGTGCATGAGTGGGCCAGCAATAGCAGAATCCGTGAAGTGCTGACCGGCCTCTTTGGCGGTTACAGCGATGAGTTGTTGGATCGTGATTTTCATTCGCTCTCTGGTGGCGAGCGTCGCCGGGTTAATCTTGCAAAATTGTTGGTCGATGACCTCAATCTGATTTTACTGGACGAGCCAACGAACCACCTCGATGTCGAAGGTGTTGCCTGGCTTGCTGAACACCTGAAGCGACGTAGCGATCTTTCAGTGATTGTTATTACGCACGATCGTTGGTTCCTGGATGAAGTTGCCGATGCCATCTGGGAAGTAGTCGACGGAAAAGTTTTGGAATATGAAGGTGGATACTCTGCTTTTGTACTCTCTAAGGCCGAACGTTCGCGTCAGGCCAGCGTCGAAGAGAACAAACGCAACATGCTCATTCGCAAGGAGCTTGCGTGGTTGCGCCGTGGCGCACCAGCTCGAACTGCGAAACCAAAATTCCGGATCGAAGCCGCCAATACTTTGATCGCCAACGAGCCTCCGCCACGTAATGAGGCAGATCTACTGAGTTTTGCAGCCAACCGCCTTGGCAACACTGTCTATGAACTCCATCAGGCATCTATCAACGCGGGTGATTTAGAGCTGCTCGATAGCATTTATTGGAATATCGGTCCGGGCGATCGTATTGGCATTGTGGGTGTAAATGGGGCTGGCAAAACCACACTGATGCGTGCGATCTCGGGTGATCACGCGATTAGCGCTGGCAAGCTCGTTACAGGCGTAACGGTTAAGCGTGCCTTCCTCTCGCAACACCTAGAAGAACTTGATCCCACATGGAGAGTGCTTGAAGCGGTTGAAAAAGTCGCAACTCGAGTAGAGCTCGGCAACGGCAAAGAGTTGTCAGCATCCCAGCTCTGTGAACGGTTGGGCTTCAACAAAGATCAGCAATGGACCCCGGTAAGGGACCTCAGCGGAGGCGAGCGTCGCAGACTACAACTCACTCGTCTGCTCATGGATAGTCCCAACGTTCTTTTACTAGATGAGCCAACAAATGATTTCGATGTTGAGACCCTTACTGCTCTAGAAGATCTTCTGGACTCATTCGCAGGAACCCTGATTGTGATTTCACACGATCGCTACTTCTTGGAGCGAGTATGCGACACATTTATCGGCCTAGTCGGAGATAAATCGATCCGTGATCTCCCACGCGGAATTGAGGAGTACTTAGCCCTTCGTCGCAACAAGAGTAACTCCGAGAATACCTCCAGTAAGAAACCAGAGAAGAAGCAGCTCAGCATTGTTGAAGAGAAGGCGCTCAAGAAAGAGATTGCTCGACTTGAAAAGCAGATGGAACGTCGTGATGAACGTATAGCTCAAATTAAATCAGAGCTGGATCTTCATGCCACGGATTACACCAAACTTGCTGAGCTCAATACCGAGTTAGAAAATTTGCAGAAGGAATATGCAGCGCTGGAAGAAGAGTGGCTGCTTCTTAACGTGTGATTAGTTAGAGCTGGACATCGCGCAAAGTCTGCGCAGCTTGCTCGGGTGCGAGATCCATAATGAAAGCACCCATCGCTGATTCAGATCCAGCTAAATACTTAAGTTTGCCGGGTGCACGGCGCACGCTCGTAATCTGCCAGTGAAGCCCGAGGCTATCTCGACCAACGCGCACAGGAGCTTGGTGCCAAGCAGCGATATAGGCCATCGTGATACCGAAAACCCCATCAAGGCGAGTCAGCACTTCTTTGGCAATCTCCGGGAATGCATCTGCCGCAGCGGCAGAGAGCTCTACTAGGTCTGGGACAAACTCCTTCGGAGCAACATGGATTTCGTACGGATAGCGAGCTGCAAATGGAACGTAAGCGATCCAGTGCTCATTTTGAGCAATGACTCGGACTTCATCATTGATCTCGCGGTCGATGATGTCAGTCAATAACGGACGTTTGTACTTATCGTAATAATCCTGAGCAGCAGCCAACATGCTCTGCGTACGAGGAGTGATGAATGGGTATGCGTAGATCTGACCATGCGGATGATTGAGAGTAACGCCAACTTCTTCACCACGATTTTCGAAGATAAAAACCTGTTCGACATAAGGCAGCTTGGAGATTTCGCGGGTGCGATCTCGCCACGCTTCCATGATGGTACGAATTTGTTGTACTGAGAGATTTGCAAAACTACCTTCGTGCTTATCTGAAAAAACGACAACCTCACATCGACCGGCAGCTTGATGTATTTCTGTCTCTATTCCTTCGTTGTCCGCCATGGTCCAGCCTTCAGCTGGCTCTGCAAATGAAGGTGAGCGATTTTCGAAAACAACGACGTCAAAATCGCTATCCGCAATCTCGGTCTTTAAGCCATCACTTGTTGGGCAGAGTGGACACAATTCTTTTGGTGGCAAAAATGCCCGGCGTTGTCTATGCGCCGCCACTGCGATCCACTCGTTAGTTAAGAGATCTAGGCGAAGTACTGCAGGTTCTGGACGTGGCTCAAACTCACGCGTATCGATGGCATTGCGTTCTCTGGCAACACTGTCGTAGTAGAAAATTTCACGGCCATCAAACATTCTGCATTCATGGCGCGCGATGAAAGACATGGGTTGATCTTAACTGAGAGTGTCGTTACTTAGGTTTCACTGGACGTGCAAATAGCGAATGTGTTGGCGTAGCGCTCCTTTTTGCTATTTATCTGGTTAATTTTTTGGCGCCGCAGCTCGGACAGCTGCTGCAACGTTTGTGACAACTCGTGGATCAAAGACACTAGGAATAATGAAGTTGGCATT
>CAIWXY010000074.1 GCA_903916775.1 uncultured Actinomycetes bacterium | reverse complement strand
TCATTAACAATGATGGCACCGAAGATGAGCTCTTGCGCCAAGTCGAGAATATTTATGAAGAGCGACTCTGGCCAATACGTCAGATGGGTGCATGATGCGTCCAGTCACAGATCTGCAACGAAAAGTCCAACCCTTCGAGGTAATCAGCGAGTACGTACCATCAGGTGATCAGCCCACAGCGATTGCTGAGCTCGCCGCTCGGATTGAACGCGGGGATAAGGATGTAGTTCTCCTAGGCGCAACCGGTACGGGTAAATCTGCAACAACTGCTTGGTTGATTGAGAAATTGCAGCGCCCAACCCTTGTTCTTGCCCCCAACAAGACGCTGGCAGCACAGCTGGCAAATGAATTTCGAGAGTTGCTTCCAAATAACGCCGTTGAATATTTTGTCTCTTATTACGATTATTACCAGCCAGAGGCCTATGTTCCGCAATCAGATACCTTCATTGAAAAGGATTCTTCCGTCAATGAAGAAGTAGAGCGACTTCGACATTCTGCGACCAATTCTCTTCTGACCCGTCGTGACGTGATCGTGGTTGCTACAGTCTCGTGCATCTACGGACTTGGCACGCCGCAAGAGTATGTCGATCGAATGATTCGCCTTCGCGTTGGTGAAGAGATCGAACGCAATGCACTGTTGCGACGCTTTGTTGATGTTCAGTACAAGCGAAACGATATGGCATTTGAGCGCGGAACTTTTAGAGTTCGTGGCGACACCATCGAGATTATCCCTATGTATGAAGAGCATGCCATTCGCATCGAGATGTTTGGCGATGAGATCGAAAAGATCATGACGCTGCACCCACTTACAGGCGAAATTATTGCCGATGAGCAAGAGATGTATATCTTCCCGGCATCACACTATTCGGCTGGAACCGAGACAATGCACCGAGCGATGAGTGAAATTCAAAGCGAGATGGAGACCCAGGTAGCAACATTTGAGCGGGCAGGTAAATTGCTAGAAGCTCAGCGAATTCGGATGCGCACTACTTTTGACTTGGAGATGATCGGCCAGCTGGGCTTCTGCTCAGGGATCGAAAACTATTCGCGCCAGATTGATGGACGCGCTGCCGGCAGCCCACCCAACTGTCTCCTCGACTATTTCCCAGAGGATTTCCTTGTTGTTATTGATGAATCCCACGTCACGGTCCCACAGATTGGTGCCATGTTTGAGGGCGATGCTTCGCGCAAAAGGACTCTCGTTGAGCACGGCTTTCGACTTCCCAGCGCGCTCGACAATCGCCCACTGCGCTTTGACGAATTCCTTGAGCGCAAAGGTCAGACCGTTTATCTTTCGGCCACACCGGGTAAGTATGAATTAGAGAAAGTAAAGGGCGATGTGGTCGAGCAGGTTATTCGCCCTACCGGACTGATCGATCCAGCGATTATTCTGAAGCCAATTAAGGGTCAGATCGATGATCTAGTCGGCGAGATCAATCTTCGTGCCGAGCGCAATGAACGAGTTCTCGTGACGACTCTGACCAAAAAAATGTCAGAAGATCTCACTGACTATCTCTTGGGCCTGGGTATCAGGGTGCGGTATTTGCACTCAGAGGTAGATACCCTGCGCAGAGTTGAGCTGCTACGAGAGTTACGTTCTGGCCAATATGACGTTCTGATCGGTATCAATCTCTTGCGTGAGGGTCTCGATTTACCTGAAGTCTCACTTGTGGCTATTTTGGATGCGGATAAACAGGGCTTCTTGCGCTCTGCCACCTCTCTGATTCAGACAATCGGCCGAGCTGCTCGCAACGTTTCGGGCGAAGTCCACATGTACGCCGACAGCATCACCCCCGCCATGGCGCAAGCGATCGATGAAACCAATCGCCGCCGAGCCAAACAAGTTGCTTACAATCTCGAACATGGAATTGATCCGAAGCCACTTCGCAAGAAAATCGCAGATATAACAGATCTGATTACGAAGGAAGCGGAAGATAGCGAGGCCTTAAGTAAGGGGAGCAAGAAAGCCAATCAGGCCCTGGCTACAGGAGTGCGACCTGCTGCTCGCAAAGAGTCGCTACCGCGACAAGAACTCTTGGCTCTCATAGAATCACTCACAGAGCAGATGAAATCGGCTGCTGCAGAACTTCAATTTGAAGTAGCAGCGCGCCTTCGAGATGAGCTGCGCGAACTTAAGCGCGAACTACGTGGCATGGAAGAGGCGGGTACATGAGTACAGATCGGCTAATTATTAGAGGAGCTCGCGAGCATAATCTCAAGGATGTATCACTCGATCTCCCTCGCAACTCACTGATCGTTTTCACCGGTCTTTCAGGCTCGGGTAAGTCCTCCTTGGCTTTTGACACAATATTTGCTGAGGGCCAACGTCGCTATGTCGAGTCTCTGTCTGCTTACGCCAGACAATTTCTTGGACAGATGGATAAGCCAGATGTGGATTTCATCGAGGGGCTCTCACCTGCAGTCTCTATCGATCAGAAATCCACCAATCGAAACCCACGATCAACCGTAGGAACAATTACCGAGGTCTATGACTACCTCCGATTACTTTTTGCTAGAGCTGGACGCCCACATTGCCCTGAATGTGGCAAGCCGATTGCGCGTCAGACCCCGCAGAATATTGTCGATCAAATTCTCGATATGGAGGAGGGGGTCAGATTCCAAGTCCTTGCTCCGGTAGTCAGAGAGCGCAAAGGTGAGTTTCTTGATCTCTTCACCGACTTTACGACCCAGGGTTTCTCACGTGTACGAGTTGATGGTGTTGTTTACTCACTCACCGAAGTTCCAAAGCTTAAGAAGCAAGAGAAGCACACAATCGAAGTCGTTGTCGATCGATTGGCTGCCAAGAAAGAATCAAAGTCTCGCATCACAGATTCCATCGAAACCGCGCTCAAGTTGGCTAGCGGATTAGTGATTCTGGACTTCGTGGATCTCAAAGATACTGATCCAGAAAAGCAGAGGACTTTTAGCGAGCACATGGCTTGTCACGATTGCGGGCTCTCGTTCGAGGAGATGGAGCCACGATCATTCTCCTTCAACTCGCCTTTTGGTGCCTGCCCTGAGTGCACAGGTATCGGAACCCGCCTAGAGGTGGATCCAGAGCTCGTTGTTCCGGATGATTCGCTTTCGCTTAGTGAGGGCGCTATTGCACCATGGGCTGGCGGACATTCCGCAGAATACTTTGGGCGTTTATTACAAGGCCTGGCAGATGAACTCAATTTCTCGATGGATAAACCTTGGTCAAAGTTATCTGCCAAAGCTCGTGAAGCAGTGTTACATGGCTCTGACTATGAAGTTCAGGTCAAATATAAGAATAGATACGGTCGTGTACGTAATTACGCCACGGGTTTTGAAGGTGTTCTTGGATTCATCGAGCGCAAACACTCCGAGACTGACTCTGATTTCAGTCGCGAAAAGTATGAGGCGTACATGCGCGAGACACCTTGCCCTGCATGCAAAGGCGCGCGCTTAAAGCCAGAAGTTCTGGCAGTAACGTTAGGCGGCAAAAATATCTGGGAGATTTGTGAGCTCTCTATCGCTGATTGCGCCACCTTCTTGAAGAAAATTTCACTCAATGCGCGCGAAAAGAAGATCGCTGATCGCGTACTCAAAGAAGTACACGCACGCATGGGATTCTTGCTCGACGTCGGCCTAGATTATCTTTCTCTTGAGCGACCAGCTGCCACTCTCTCTGGCGGAGAAGCCCAGCGCATTCGCTTAGCAACTCAAATTGGTTCTGGGCTCACGGGCGTCCTCTATGTTCTAGATGAGCCAAGTATCGGATTGCACCAACGAGATAATCGACGTTTGATTGAAACCTTAACAAGACTCCGTGACCTCGGGAACACCCTGATCGTTGTCGAACATGATGAAGACACAATTCGCGTTGCCGACTGGATCGTAGATATTGGTCCAGGCGCGGGCGAGCACGGTGGGCACGTAGTCTCTTCAGGTGATTACCAGGCGCTATTAGCGGCCAAGGATTCAGTCACAGGAGATTACTTGGCTGGACGCAGGGTTATCCCGATGCCAGAACAGCGACGTGCGCTAGACCCAAAGAGGCAGCTTGTCGTTAAAGAAGCCAAAGAGAACAATCTGAAGAATATCAACGTCAATTTCCCGCTGGGTGTATTTGTCGCAGTCACGGGCGTTAGTGGCTCTGGAAAATCAACCCTGGTCAATGACATCTTGTATTCGGTGCTGGCCAATAAGCTCAATGGGGCTCGAATCGTGCCAGGCCGTCATCGCACAATCACAGGAATCGATCTTCTCGACAAGGTCGTGCACGTCGATCAGTCGCCTATCGGACGCACGCCACGATCAAACCCAGCAACATACACGGGAGTATTCGACAAGGTACGTGCCTTATTTGCCGAGACAACCGAAGCCAAGATCCGCGGCTACCAGCAAGGACGTTTCTCCTTTAACGTCAAAGGCGGACGATGTGAGAATTGTGCTGGTGATGGAACCATCACGATCGAAATGAACTTCTTACCAGACGTGTACGTGCCATGCGAGGTATGTCATGGTGCTCGATACAACCGTGAAACATTGGAAGTTCATTACAAAGGTAAGACCATTTCAGAAGTACTCGATATGCCAATCGAGGAAGCTCTTGGGTTTTTCGAATCTGTTCCTGCGATTTCTCGCTATCTAAAAACTCTGGTCGACGTGGGACTTGGTTATGTTCGCCTAGGACAATCCGCCCCAACTCTTTCTGGGGGAGAGGCACAGCGTGTGAAACTCGCTACCGAACTTCAAAGGCGTTCAACTGGTCGCACAATCTATGTTCTCGATGAACCAACAACTGGTCTGCACTTCGAGGATACCCGCAAGCTTCTCCTTGTTCTCAATCGTCTGGTGGATTCAGGAAATACTGTTGTGGTCATTGAGCACAATTTAGATGTCATCAAATCTGCCGACTGGATTATTGATATGGGTCCCGAGGGAGGTTCTGGAGGCGGAACTGTGATCGCTGAGGGAACTCCTGAAGCTGTTGCAAAGGTGGCCGCGAGCTATACCGGAAAATTCTTGGCGGAAGTATTGAAGTAATGTCCAATCCAGCGGACTATCGCCCGAAAGATATACCTACCGATCCAGGCGTCTATCGTTTCTATGACGCAAAAGATCGAGTTATTTATGTCGGCAAGGCGAAGAATCTCAAGAATCGACTCAATTCGTATTTTGGTAGCAACCTAGCGGCTAAGACGTATCGCATGGTTCACACTGCAGTGCGTGTGGATTGGACGATTGTCGGTAGCGAGATTGAAGCCCTAGCGCTGGAATTCACGTGGATTAAATCGGAGAATCCACAATTTAATATTCAATTTAAGGATGATAAAACCTATCCATACCTTGCCGTCTCGCTGAGCGAGGAATATCCACGGTTATTTGTATCGCGCAGCAAACATATTAAGGGAAATCGATATTTCGGCCCCTTTACTCACACATGGGCGCTTCGTGGCACTGTGGATGTCTTGCAGAAGATATTTCCGATTCGGGCTTGCTCCCAACCTAACTTCAATCGCGCTGTCAGCACCAAGCGTCAATGCTTGCTAGGCGACATCGGCAAATGCGCCGCACCGTGCGTGGGTTGGATTTCCAAAGAGGAGCATCTGGACCTGGCCAAGAAGCTGGTCTCCTATCTGGATCGCAACCCAACTGATATCGCTGAGTCTATTCAACTCGATATGGAGCGTGCTTCTGAGAATCTGGAATTCGAATTGGCTGCAAAGCTACGTGATCAACTGGCTGCGCTTACTTCCACCACAGAACTAACAGAAGTATCACTCAATAATAATTTCTCGGCAGACTTAATCGCCATTCATACCGAACTCACGCACGCTGCCGCATCTCTATTCTCTATTCGAGCTGGTCGTATCATCGCTTCCCGGGCATGGATTATAGATTTAGCAGATGTGTTAGAAGATGAAGATGTCGTCGAGGCGGCTCTTGCCAAGATCTATATCGAGAGCAAGATTCCATCTGAGATTCTCATCGATCGGGCAGCTAACGACACCACTGCTCTTGAGCAGTGGTTGGCGCAGGTCGCCGGGCACTCAGTACACATCTCCGTTCCACAGCGAGGTGAGAAATTCGAGATGATGCAGACCGTAAAACGAAATGCTCATCAAGCACTTATCCAATATCTCAGTAAGCGAGCCAATGACAGTGCAGTTGTGGGCAAGGCACTTGAAGAGATTGCCGAAGGTCTCTCGCTGCCAACCCTGCCGCTTCGCATCGAGTGCTTCGACATCTCAAATATTCAGGGCAAACATATGGTTGCATCCATGGTTGTTTTCGAAGATGGCCAACCAAAGAAATCTGAATATCGTCGCTTTGCTATTGATGACGAATCTGGGTTCGATGACACTCGTGCGATGCATCATGTGATCACTCGACGAATGAAGCGATATTTAGCCGAGCGCGATATTGATAAGACAGAATTGGCCATGGCCGGTGGTGGCCGTGCAAAATTTGCTTATCCGCCCCAACTCATCGTGGTCGATGGCGGAGCTCCACAAGTCAAGGCCGCATATAAGGCGTTAACTGAGCTTGGACTCCAGGATATTCCGCTGGTCGGTCTGGCTAAGCGACTTGAGGAAGTGTGGATTCCCAATGATCCAGACCCAGTGATTTTTGCGCGCCATAGCGAGGGTCTCTATCTTCTCCAGCGAGTGCGCGATGAGGCGCACAGATTTGCGATTAATTTTCATCGCTCCAAGCGTTCGGCCGTCATGCTCGAATCTCTCTTGGACGAAATTCCGATGCTGGGAGAAGTCCGCAGACGTGCCCTCCTCGATCGCTTCGGCTCGGTCGGCGCTATTCGCAAAGCGACCTTGGCAGAGATTGCTGCAGTTCCCGGAATCGGCGAGAAGACTGCGGCCACGATTGAGTTGGCGCTTCGACCTGCGCCAGAGGCTGCGGTAGATGTTGCGGTAGATGTTGCGGTAGATGTTGGTACGGGCGAGATCCTTACACGCTGAGATTTTCTAGCTAGGCTTATTCCCATGAGCAGCGAAGTAGTAGTCATCACCGGTATGAGCGGTGCGGGGCGATCGACCGTCGCGCACGCAATGGAAGATTTGGGCTGGTATGTCGTCGATAACCTCCCTCCATCAATGCTCTCAACTCTGTGCGATATCTCGACTGTGACAGCGCCCAAGATTGCAGTTGTGATCGATGTGCGCGGACGTGAATTTTTCGGCAATCTCAATAGCGCCCTAAGTGAAATAGCTGAACATGGAATTGCTCGTAAGGTCCTCTTTGTTGATGCATCCGATGATGTCCTTGTTCGTAGATTCGAATCTACGAGGCGTCCACACCCATTGCAAGGAAGTGAGCGAATCGTCGATGGAATTTCCAAAGAGCGAGAACGCTTACGCGAGGTTCGCTCAGTAGCCGATGTCATTATCGACTCATCTGCGCTCAATGTGCATCAGTTGGAACAGAAAGTTGCTGCACTGTTCAGAGATGACACAAAGGCTGATCTTCGGGTCAACATACTTTCATTTGGATACAAATATGGAATTCCGATTGACGCAGACCTTGTGATGGATTGTCGATTCATAGCAAATCCACATTGGATTCCAGAATTGCGTCCTCTCACCGGTTTAGACAAACCTGTGAGCGAAAAAGTACTGAATAATCAGAATGTGCAGGATTTTTTGAACGGTTATCAAAATCTCTTCGAAACGATGGCAATTGGATTCTTTCAAGAGGGCAGAAAATATCTGACTCTCGCAATTGGCTGCACTGGTGGCAAGCATCGCTCTGTAGCGATCGCGGAAGAACTTTCAGCACGGCTTAATGCTCAAGGGTTAGTCGGAGAGAAGAAAATTGTTTCCTCTGCGATACATCGCGACCTTGGTCGGGAACTGTGAGCGCACCGCGCGTTGTCTCTTTAGGCGGGGGACATGGTTTGGCTGTCACTCTCAAGGCAATTCGTGGATTAACAAGTGAGCTGACCGCAATTGTGACAGTTGCAGATAACGGTGGATCTAGCGGGAGGCTGCGGGAAGAATTTTCATTTATGCCGCCGGGTGATCTGCGCATGGCGTTGGCAGCACTCTGCAGCGATGATGATTGGGGGCGAGGCTGGGCGGAGCTTTTGCAATATAGATTTACTACCGATGGCCCACTTGATGGACACCCACTAGGCAATCTCTTGCTCATGGCGCTCTGGGATAAGGATGGCGATCCGGTTGCCGGTGTTGCCCAAGTTGGAAAGTTGCTTCGCATTGTTGGTCGTGTACTCCCAATGTCACTGCAGCCACTAGATATCGAGGGCACTTTTAACACAGCGTATGGTCGGACAATTGTGCGAGGACAGGTTGAAGTTGCAACTGCAAAAGGGCGAGTTGAATCTCTTCGGCTGATACCCGAGAATCCTGCGGCAACACGAGAAGCTCTCGATGCGATTGCAGAAGCTCAATGGATTACCTTTGGTCCAGGCTCTTGGTTCTCATCGGTGATGCCACATGTGCTTTTGAAGGAGCAGGCCGAAGCAAT
>CAIWXY010000073.1 GCA_903916775.1 uncultured Actinomycetes bacterium | reverse complement strand
CAACATCTGCGTTTTGTCACTGATCAAATTATGCAAGCGATTCAAAAGATCTCACATCAGGAATATGTGGAGATGTATGCCTCGGATGCAAAGATCCTCATTCAAAAAGAGATTGATGAAAGACTTAAGAGAGAAACAGAGAGTTAGCCATTTCCTAAAATCTCTCGTCTAGCGACGACGTAATTGCACTGCCCACAGGAATCTTTTGAGGGCGGGCACTCACCCTGGATCATGCGTACGAAATCTGAGAGGCGTTCTTGCAAGGCGATTGGATTGCGTTCGGCTGGATACCACGCGCTGTTTACTCGATACCCAAAGCCTGCGTTCACATTTCCCCATGGCTTATCAAGAGACCAGGTGAAAAGACCCGTAAGGGAGATAGTGCGGGGGGAGTCCTTCTGTGGGTTCTCGAGTGAAAATGCATACGATTCAAGCTGGGGTGCGTAGAACTGGCTCTTGTCATAATCATTTTTCTGCAGTTTGCAATCAACTATCCCGAAAGTTCCATCTGAGAATTCCAAGAGTAAATCGTATTTGCCGCGAATGAAGAGGCCGGAATCTTTTCCGTCGACGATTATATTTTTGGAAGCTACCCAGCCACCATGGCTATGTACGCGGCCCTCAGGCAGGCTTGGGTGCATATCGGATGTTTTAGCGCCAATAAAATATTTCTCCTGCATATCTGCGAGATCGCCAATGAGCGGCATCGTTACCGGCGCCTGAACTTGATGGTTGTATTTAAGCCAGAGGCATCGATGACAATCTCCCCAGGCGTAGGTGAGATCACTGGGGCTGATTGCGGCGCGAGGTTCGGTCATGGGCTAAGTCTGCCTCGTGTCACTGACATTCGCTTGCCTTACAGAGTGCGTTTCCTTACAGAGTGTGTTGGTTCGAGTGTGTTGGTTAATGCAGTACTGAATTTGTAAAGGTAATAACGCCGAGAGCAATCATCACAAACCCCCCAGCTTTTCGAAGCAGCACTAATCGATTTGCTTCGGCGGCTAACCATGTTCGCAACGTGCCAGCAAGTAGGCCCCACGTTCCATCGCAGAAGAAGCCGAGAAAGACGAAGATAAAACCCATGAGGACGAGTTGGGCGGTGAGGTGTCCCTTCGAGCTATCTGCAAATTCGGGCAAGATGGCAGCGAAGAAGATGATTCCCTTTGGATTGAGAACGCCGACGGTGTAGCCCTGGCGTACCGCTTTGCCAAAGCTCGGCTTGCTCTCCTTAATATCGGTCATCGCTTGGGCATGCTCATGGCTATGGCGGATCGCATCTATCCCCAGATAGATCAGATAGAGGGCTCCAAGCCATTGCATAAAGACGTAGATGAGCTGATGGTGCTGGAAAATCGGGCCTAGGCCCAGTGCTACGAGGACGGAAACGGTGAACATGCCCAAGCTGTTACCCAGGACCGTAGCGAGGGCGGTAGCCCGCCCAAAGGCTATTGCTCGGGCAATTGTGAAGAGGACGCTAGGGCCAGGCGCAAGAATGATGGCCAGGCCGGCGACGATGTACTCCCAGATGCGACCGGGTATGACGATTACCACAGGAGAACCTTACGGCGCGTCGGACGGTCATAGTGGACATAGTTATATCGAGTCGATAGGTTAATCCATGTTATATCGATCCGATACTAACGAAACGATACTTCAGATAGGTCTGGTTATTTATGCGCTCCCGTAGTGAATCCCTCGAGTTTGCCCTCCTTGGGCTGCTCAGCCAGGGACCTCTGCACGGGTATGAACTTCGCAAGCGCATGATTTCGATTTACGGACCCTTCCGCGCTCTCTCATTTTCAGTCCTCTACCCGCAGCTTCATCGCATGCTGGACGCGGGATTGATTCAAGAGAATGTGACTGAGGGAGCGGGGCGTCGTTCTCGGATCGTTTATGCAATCACCGCCAAGGGGCAGAGTCGCTTTGAAACGATTTCAGCATCAAGCGGTCCCGATAGTTGGGAAGATGAAAGTTTTGAAGTTCGCTTCGCATTCTTTGGCCCAACACCAGCACGCAATCGTCTTGCCATTCTTCAAGGCCGCCACGACAAGCTAGCCGAGAAGGCAACAATCCTTCGCTCTGATCTAGAGAAATCCCCTGAAGGGCTTGATAAGTATTTAGTTGAGTGGCGTCGTCACTCATTGGAATCAGCTGAGCGAGAGATTGCCTGGTTGAATGAAATGATCAACACTGAAAGGAAGTCATCATGAGTAAAGAAATCCGCGTAGCGATTATCGGCGTCGGTAACTGCGCTAACTCGCTAATCCAAGGAGTGACCTACTACAAAGATGCAGCTGAAGATGTGGAAATTCCAGGTCTTATGCATGCAGTTCTAGGTGGTTACCATGTTCGCGACGTTAATTTCGTTGCTGCATTTGATGTAGATGCCAAGAAGGTTGGTCTAGATCTTGCAGATGCGATGTGGGCGAGTGAGAACAACACCATCAAGTTCGCAGATGTTGCCAAGACCGGCGTCACTGTTGAGCGCGGCCACACATTCGATGGCCTTGGTCGTTACTACCGCGAAACAATCGTCGAGTCAGATGCAACTCCAGTTGACATCGTTCAGACTCTGAAGGATCGCAAGGTTGATGTTTTGATCTGCTATCTCCCGGTTGGTTCAGAAGCAGCCGCAAAGTATTACGCACAGTGCGCAATCGATGCCGGCGTAGCTTTCGTCAACGCGCTTCCAGTGTTTATCGCATCAGATCCAGAGTGGGCAGAGAAGTTCACCAAGGCTGGAATTCCGATTGTTGGCGATGACATCAAATCTCAGGTTGGCGCCACAATCACACACCGCATCATGGCAAAGTTGTTCCAGGATCGCGGCGTGCACCTAGATCGCACCTACCAGCTCAATGTTGGTGGAAACATGGACTTTAAGAATATGTTGGAACGCGATCGCCTTGAGTCAAAGAAGATTTCCAAGACCCAATCTGTGACATCACAGCTTGATCATGACTTAGGTGCAAAGAACGTTCACATCGGACCATCTGATTACATTCCATGGCTTGATGACCGTAAGTGGGCTTATGTTCGCCTCGAAGGTCGCGCATTCGGAGATGTTCCACTCAATCTCGAGTACAAGCTAGAAGTATGGGATTCACCAAACTCAGTCGGCGTGATCATCGATGCACTTCGTTGCGCAAAGATTGCACTTGATCGCAAGATCGGTGGACCATTGCTTTCACCTTCTAGCTACTTCATGAAGTCTCCACCAGTGCAGTACTCCGATGAACTCGCTCATCTTCGCACTGAAGAATATATCGCTGGAAAAATCGAGCGTTAATTCT
>CAIWXY010000072.1 GCA_903916775.1 uncultured Actinomycetes bacterium | reverse complement strand
GGCCATTCTCGATCGCGATCCTCGCATCCAGCTCGTCATTGTCGGAGATGGCCCGGCCCGCGAAAAGTTAGAGAGCGAACTCCCGAACGCACGATTTACTGGATTTAAGTCAGGGGCTGAGTTGGCCCAGGCATATGGAAGTTTTGATCTCTTTATTCATCCCGGACCAAATGAAACCTTTTGCCAAAGCGTTCAGGAAGCACTTGCTTCTGGCACTCCGTGCATTGTGCCAACAACAGGTGGTCCAGCAGATCTGATTTCCAACGGCTCAACGGGTTACATCATCAACACTAGTGATCCGGTCGCGCTTGTAGGCGCGGTTGAGCACTTTATGGCGCGCACTGATCATGGCGACATGAGGACGATGGCGCGAGATTCTGTATCCGAACGGACTTGGGCGAAGATCAATGGCCAACTCCTTGGACATTACGAAACTCTTATTAGCGCTCAACGTTCACACCGAAAGAGCGCAGCATGAGAATTGTTCACGTAGCAAATTTCTACGGCCCACACTCCGGCGGCATCAAAACTACCCTTCATCAATTAGGACGCGGGTACCAGCGCTATGGGCATGAGTTCATTTACATTGTTCCAGGAAGTCACTTCCTAAAGGAAGAGACTATGTATGGAACCAAAATTTCGTTGCCCTCGTTTATTCTGCCTGGCAGCGGTTCCTACAGAATTATTAGTCGCAATTCACAACTCAAAAAACTTATCGCACAACTCCAACCAGATCGTTTAGAAATCTCTGATCGATTCACACTTCGATCGCTAGGTCGCTGGGCTAAGCAACGCGAGATTCCAACGGTTGTCTTTAGTCACGAAACGTTACGTGGATTAGCCAAGAGATTCCTCCCACGCTTCTTCCCGCAGAAGGCGCTGGTGGATTGGCACAACCGAACCCTGGCTTCCAAATTTGATCATGTGGTTGCAACAACACAGTATGCAGCTCGTGAATTTGAAGAACTCGGGATTAAGAATCTTGCACGTGTTCCTCTTGGCGTTGATTTGGAAAACTTCAATCCAGTAAATCGCTCGAGCGAGCTACGCCAAGAACTTCTCAAGGAGAATCGATTCCTGATTGTGCATTGTGGAAGGCTGTCTCCTGAAAAGGAACCGCAACGGAGCATTGAAGCTCTCATCGAGATGCGCAAAGAAGGAATTGATGCTCGGCTCGTCATTATCGGTGTGGGGCCAATGTGGAAACGCATGCGTGAATTGGCCAAGGGTCTGCCTGTTGATCTTCTCGGATATGTCGCAAATCCACGCCAGGTAGCATCAATATTGGCTTGTGCAGATGTAACTTTTGCACCAGGTCCGCTAGAAACTTTCTGTCTATCTGCACTGGAATCGATTGCAAGCGGTACACCAGTTATTGCATCGCAAAGTAGCGCGGTAGGAGAATTTCTTGCACTCGACCAAGAAATTCCGGCAGGCGCAGTCGCCGACAATTGTGGCGCAGCATTTGCTCAAGCCGCTATCGATATTCTGGCTATGACAGAAGCTCGTGACGTTGCACGCCGCAGCGCCGAAAAACTCCCATGGGATAAAACCATTCAGTTGATGATGGAGTTGCACAAAATGCCAAACATTGGTGATCGTGCCCCAACTGCCACAACCAAGCGAAAGATAATTGCGGCATAGTGGCAATTACTTTTACTGTCTTAGGAGACTCTGCCGCTTTTGGCACTGGGGATTTCGACGAGGCTGGTAATCCGCGGGGCTGGGGCTATTACCTCTCCCAGGTATTTCATGAACCGTGCACATACTTTAATTTCTCAAGGCCAGGGGCAAAGTCGCAAGAAGTTCTAGACATTCAATTAGCGCGAGCACTTGAGACAGAGCCCGATCTCTGCGCCGTCATAGTTGGCGGTAACGACATGTTGCGCAATGGTTTTAGTCCAGCAGTACTCAAAGAGAATATTGAGCAGACCTGTCGCGCGCTCATGGAAAAAGATTCTGCCATATTAATGATCGAGCTTCACGATCCAGCCCAAATCTTGCGAGTTCCGCGTCTTCTCAAGCGGGTTATTCGACGCCGCGTGAATGCAGTTAATACTGTCTATCATCAAGTGGCGCGCGAACTTAATATCATTCTGATTCACACCCGCTCCATCCCAGATGTGCATGATTTGCGTAATTGGCATATCGACCGAATGCACCCTGGGCCTTATGGCCACAAACTTTTGGCACGAGAAATGGCGACCCGACTTCGCGAGCACGGCTTTTTGATTGACACTCCTGATGCAGATGTCGATGACCCTCAAAGCCGGGGCAAAAAAATATGGTGGTTGGTATGCAAAGGGGCGCCGTGGTTCCTCAAGCGTTCGGTCGATTTGCTGCCAGTGGCCCTACTCCTCATGGCTTGGGAAGCGATCAAAATTTCAGCCTCTTTTGCCGCCACACCCTTTAAAGGTCGGTAATGAGACGTCTGCGAGCTTGGGCGCCAAGGAGAACGCCAACAAAAGTAGTGGCTAATTAACCCTCCAGGTACTCGGTAGTAACACCAGCGCGCGCCTAAACTTTTTAGCATGCTCGCACTTATAGCGCCTGGCCAAGGCGCCCAAACACCCGGTTTCCTAACCCCCTGGGTGGAACACGAGCTCTCCCACTCTTTGCTTCAAAAGTGGTCGCACGCGATTGACCTGGATCTCATCCGCTTAGGTACCTTGAGTGATGCAGATGAGATTCGCGAAACATCACATGCCCAACCGCTCTTGGTGGCAGCTGGACTGATCAGCACGCTCCAACTCTTTGAAAAGCTCGACTTCAGCACCGATCTCATCTCTTTCTTTGCGGGTCACTCTGTTGGTGAGCTCACCGCGGCCTCTTTAGCCCAGGTAATCGATGGCGATACAGCGCTCAACTTGGTCAATGTTCGCGCTCGCGCCATGTCCCTGGCTGCTACTGGCAGCAACACGGGAATGTCGGCCGTACTTGGGGGCGATCGCGATGATGTTGTAGCCGCTCTGACATCCTTAGGTTTAACCCCGGCTAACGAAAATGGAGCTGGACAGATTGTGGCAGCCGGCGATGTGGATTCACTCCATCGACTTGCCGAAAACCCACCTGCTGGAAGTCGCGTACGAGCACTTGCTGTTTCCGGCGCATTCCATACAAGTGTTATGGCGCCTGCTGTTGAAAAGTTGGCTGCGGCCGTTGCGGGTATTGCTGTCGCAGACCCAACTAAGCCACTTATCTCCAATAAAGATGGTGCAGTTATTACTAACGGCAGTGAATTTATTTCTCGCATCGTGGGTCAAGTAGCAGGACCTGTTCGTTGGGACTTGTGCATGAGCACGCTTGCAGCTCAAGGTGTCACGGGCGTTATTGAAGTTGCTCCTGGTGGAACATTGACTGGACTCCTCAAGCGCGCAGAGCCTGGTATCGAAACTTTTGCTCTCAAGACTCCATCCGATTTAGAACTATGTGCAGAATTTGCCCAGAAGCATGGAGCCAAATAATGACGATCATTAATTCAAACCCTCGCCGCGAGGCACGGATCCTCGCAGTGGGCGCGCATCGCCCCGCCCGCGTTGTTCCAAACTCTGAGCTCGTTGAACGAATTGATTCCAGCGATGAGTGGATTCAGCAGCGCACAGGCATCTCGACTCGCCACTGGGCTGGACCAGAAGAGTCCCTCACCGATATGGCAGTTGAAGCATCAAAGGTCGCAATTGCCCGCGCGGGTCTCACTGCAGATCAGATAGACACAATTATTTTTGCAACGATCACATATCCATTCCAAACACCCAGCGCATCAACCGATGTTGGTGCACGTTTGGGAATTGAGCGCGCTGCGGCATTTGATGTCAACGCGGCATGCGCAGGATTTTCTTACAGCGTTGGTCTAGCCAATGACATGGTGCGCTCAGGCACTTCGACCTATGCACTCGTCATTGGCGCAGAAAAAATCTCTGATTTCCTCGATCTCGATGATCGTGCAACCTCTTTCATCTTTGCAGATGGCGCTGGCGCCGTCGTCATCGGACCATCTGATCATGTCGGAATCGGTCCATCCATCATGGGTTCTGATGTGACCAATCGTGATGCAATCGCGATGGAACCTTCATGGCTCGATTACAAGCCAGGTGCCGATCTTGCGGCAACAGCGTGGCCAGTAATTCACCAAGAAGGTCAGAAAGTATTTCGCTGGGCGGTTTATGAAGTAGCCAAGGTTGGCAAGGAAGTCATCGAGAAATCTGGACTCCAGCCTTCTGACATCGCGGCCTTCATCCCCCATCAAGCTAATGAGCGCATTATTGACTCGCTCGCAAAATCTATGGAATTGCCCGACTCTGTCATTATCGCTCGCGATATACGCACGACGGGTAATACATCTGCTGCATCGATTCCTCTCGCGATGGATCGCTTGCTGACGCAACACCCAGAGCTACACGGCAAGAATGCTCTGCTACTCGGATTCGGCGCCGGACTAGTTTTCTCTGGTCAAGTTGTCGAGTTACCTCCCGCACCACTCAAGTAAAAAAATACACACCTAAACGAAAGAGGCTCCACATGGCACTGACACAAGATGAAGTACTTGCAGGAATCAAGGAGATCGTTGTTGAAGTTGCTGGCGTAGATGCAAGCAAGATCGAAATGACAAAGAGCTTTAGCGATGATCTAGAAGTAGATTCATTGAGCATGGTTGAAGTAGTCGTTGCTGCTGAAGAAAAGTTCGGCGTAAAGATTCCTGATGAAGAAGTAACAAAGATGGCAACAGTCGGAGACGCTGTTAATTTCATCGTTGCACATAGCTAAG
>CAIWXY010000071.1 GCA_903916775.1 uncultured Actinomycetes bacterium | reverse complement strand
GGTCATGAATGACACCGCATTCCATGCACGCCCATTCCCGATCTGATAATGTCAGACCAGCGTTGATCCCGCCGCACCCATGGCATCGTTTGCTGCTGGGAAAGAAGCGATCCGCCACCACAATTTGACAGTCATACCATGCTGCCTTATAAGTGAGTTGGCGACGCCATTCAAACAAGCCCAAATCGCTAATGGCTTGTGCAAGGCAGTGATTCTTCATCATGCCTGAGATATTCAAGTTCTCAATGCCGATCACCCGCTTGGTTTTCGCTAAAGTGGTCGTCATTTTGTGCAACGTATCGCGCCTAATATTCGCAACACGAGCGTGTAGTCGAGACAGCCGGTTTGCTGCCTTCTTGCGGTTCTTCCCGCCTTTGATCTTCCGAGATACGTAGCGCGAGAACCGCTTGATTTTCTTCAGACCGCGCTTTAATGGCTTCGGGTTCTCGAATACTTGTCCATCCGAGCAAGTCGCCAATGTCTTGATACCGAGGTCGATGCCAATGACATCATGTGCGTCCTTCATCCCATCATATTCGGATTGTTCGATCTCAACTTGGACAGAGATTAGCCACCGACCCGCTTTCTCGCTGATTGTGGCACTCAATATCTTGGCATTCTGCGGCAGATAGCCGCTTTCCTTGAGTTGCAGGCGTCCCATCCGAGGTAATTGGATGCTGTCCTCGAACACTTTGATCGTGCCGGTCAGCCGAAATGTCCCCAGTCCGCTTCGTTTGCTCTTGAACCGAGGAAATCCGACTCGCTTTCCTTTCCGCAGTCCCTTGCGGCTCTTCCAGAAATTGTTGAACGCTCGATCCAGATTCCGCAACGATTCCTGAAACGCACATTTGCTCACTTCGTAAGCCCACGGCAGAGTCGTTTGCTTTAGCAGGTTTATTTCCCGATGTAGGTCTATCGCAGTCGGCAGACGTGTTTTGTTCTGAAATGCCTGCTTCTTTTGATCCAAGCCCCAATTCCATGCCACTCTCGCCGCACCCGCGTGCTTTTTCGCCAGCGTAATTTGCTGGTTGTTCAGGTTTAGCTCGGTCTTGTAGCCGCGTTGGATCAGCACGATTGGACTTTCTTCGGTCAGCACTTCTTTTGCCATATAATTTGGCTGAAAATGATGCCATTAAGGTTAGCATGTCAGCGACGAGTTCTTCGGAATAGGACTTGCCGAGTATTTCTTCGACTAATTCGATTTCCACGCCATAACTGGCAAAGAAGTTAGACAGATAATTGAAAGCGAATCTGGTGAGACGATCCTTAAATTCCACGACGACTTTGGTAATCTGCCCGTTCTGCACCAATTTGAATAATTGTTGGAGTTTGGAGCGAGTATCAGACATGCCAGAGCCGACTTCTTCGTAAGCGGATACCACCGTGTAATTTTTGACAGTGCAGTAGGTCTGCAATCGCGCATTCTGCCGCCCAAGGTCGCCTTTTGTCTTTTGTTCTTGTGATGAGACACGGCTGTAGGTGGCAACCAATACATCTGGCTTAGGCGGTTCGTGAATAATGCCTTGCAGTCGTTCGATGTCAGTGACAAAGTATCTGCGGTGATTGCCGAATGTCTTGGTCGGGCTGAACTTGCCATCTTTGTCCCACTGGCGGAGTGTATCAACTGCAACGCCGAGGGAGTTGGCGGCTTCTCCGATGCCGATCATTTTCTTGTTTCGTGTCATACCCGATGAGTCCTCTCTGCGAGAACACGTCGAGCCAATCATCATATTGCGCCTGAAACTGGGCTACGGATATGTCTTCGTCCAGATCGAAAAGGATTGGGTGAATGGCACCATCGCTGGTCTCGAATTCAGTTTTGGATAATTTGGTGATCAACATGTCTCATATACTCGTTATTGCATACAAGTATATATCACGACAGCGAGAAAATCAATAGATAAGCAATGATTTCCTTAGATTTTCAACGAACTGCTCCAACCCCATGATACCTGCGCAATCTTTCGCGCCAGATGATAGTTTTTCATCATGCCTTTGATATTCAGGTCTTCAAGTGCTACACAAGAGTACTGCTTGGCTATCGCAGTACTCACTTTGTGGGCATTATCATTGCGCGCATATCTCACTTTCATATGCGCTCGTTGAGCTTGAATCCTGGTGCCACATCAATCGCTTTGTTTGGAACCACTTCCTTGCCGCAAATCAAACCAAATATGCAGACGAACGGAAATTCAAATTCTATTACGAGATGAACGCGGTGGATGCCTGCTCCTTGGTCGGCTTCAATCGGAATTTGTGGGCAACAAAATACTTGCTCATAAATCTATTTAGCACGAACTATATTTGGGTGCAATATCAAACCTCAAGCGGCTCTCATCCCGCCGACTAAAGATCGGCGG
>CAIWXY010000070.1 GCA_903916775.1 uncultured Actinomycetes bacterium | reverse complement strand
CTCAATTGCAGACAATGCTGTGGCATCCCTGGTGCAAATCCAAAATGCCCACCCCAAGCCGCATCGATAATCACTGGCACCGATTGCGCATGAGCCGCTTCGATCAACGGGCGCAAATCTGACATGGTGCCCAAGTAGCCAGGTTCGGTAAGCAAGATTGCGATCGGCTCCTGGAGTAGCGCGCGCTGTACCTCGGCTAACCCAATTCCCATGGGGAAGCCAGTCGCCTCATCAATATCTGGTGACATCCAAATTGGTTGAAGATCCGCGAGTACCAACGCGCTCAACACAGAACGATGCGCAGTTCTAGAGACGGCAATCTTTTGGCCAGGTTGTCCGAGCGCCAAGATGATCGCTTGGTTGGCGTGGGTGGAACCACCTGTAGAAAACCTGGCGTAGTCGGCGCCCCACAGATGAGCGGCGAGATGCTCAGCCCTCTTTAAAGTTTCATGAGTTAACTTGATCTCGTCGAGCCCACCGTAGAGAGGTGTATCACGATCAACGACAACACCTAGGCCAGCGTCGAGCTTGCTCGCCTTCTGCTTATGGCCCGGGATGGTGAAGGGAACCATGGTCTTCTCAAAGTAAGAGAGGTAAGAATCCAAGAGAGGTGCGAGTTCTCGTAGTGGTTGATGAGAGTGCCCACCGGAGTGAGTACCAGTCGAAATTCTCTTTGAGTTCACTCTCAGAGCCTAACCCTGAGGGGCGCGCGTAAGAAAACTGGTCGTACACTTTTCCCATGACAACACTTACAAACCTCGAGCAAGTACGCCGCGTGGTCACGGCTATTCCGGGACCTAACTCAAATGCGTTGATCCAGCGCCGCGCAGAAGCTGTCTCAGGTGGACTAGGTCTTACATTCCCTGTCGCAATTGAACGTGCCAGCGATGCCATTTTGCTCGATGTCGATGGCAACCAGATCATCGATTTGGGTTCAGGTATCGGAGTAACCAACGTCGGAAACTCTGCATCGCGCGTGGTCGCTAATGTAATTGAGCAAGTGCAGGCATTTACTCACACCTGCTTTACCGTCAACCCATACCTCAACTACATCGAGGTCTGCGAAGCTCTTAACCGTTTGACTCCAGGCACACACAAAAAGAAGTCGATGCTTGCAAACTCTGGCGCCGAAGCCGTTGAGAACGCAGTAAAGATCGCGCGTCATTACACAAAGCGTCAAGCGATTGTTGTTTTTGAACATGCTTATCATGGCCGGACTAATTTAACGATGGCACTGAACGCAAAGAACATGCCGTACAAAGAGGGCTTCGGTCCATTTGCTCCAGAAATTTATCGCGTGCCTATGCCATATCCATATCGCTGGATCGGTCCGAAAGAGACCATCACTGCAGATGCTATCGAGATGATTACTCACAAGATTGAGAAAGAAATTGGCGCACACAATGTTGCTGCAATTTTGATCGAACCAATTCAAGGTGAGGGTGGATTTATCGTTCCACCAAAGGGATTCTTGCCTGCGCTCGCTGAGTATTCACGCGAACACGGCATTATCTTCATGGCCGATGAGGTGCAGAGCGGATTTGCTCGCACAGGTCACATGTTTGCTGTCGAAGAAGAAGGTGTTGTTCCTGACATCTTGATCACCGCAAAGGGAATCGGTGGTGGCTTGCCACTCGCCGGTGTAACTGGTCGCGCTGAGATCATGGACTCTGTTCATATCTCTGGCCTCGGTGGAACATTCGGCGGTAATCCAATTGCTTGCGCCGCTGCATTGGGCGCAATCGCCACCATCGAAGAGGATGGTTTGATCGAGCGTGCTCGTCATATCGGCACGATCTTGGGTGAGGGATTGCGTGCACTTGCCGCAAAGTATCCAGTAATTGGTGAAGTTCGTGGCCGTGGCGCTATGCAGGCTATCGAACTAGTAGTACCTGGTTCTATCGAGCCAAATAGCGCAGCAATGGCCAAAGTTCTTAAGTACTGCACCTCAAACGGTGTATTCATCCTGTCCGCGGGCACGTATAACAACGTGATCCGATTCCTACCACCACTCGTAATCACCGACGAATTGTTGGCAGATGCGTTGAGCGTTCTTGATGAAGCTTTCGCAACTCTTTAAACTCCAGCGTTCCTCCGATCCGTCCACCGACCAGACTCTTCAAGGAGACCACATGTCATCAACTACACCTACCGATCCACAGCTCAATCAGCTGATTGATAGCGTTATTGCTAACACTCAGAGCGCACAAGACACTGCAACTGCTGCAGTTGCAAAGGTAGCTAAGCCAAAGAAAGCTGCCGCAAAGAAGAAGGCAACTGCCAAGAAAGCTGCTGTAAAGAAGACAGCCAAGAAGGCTGCTAAGAAGGTT
>CAIWXY010000069.1 GCA_903916775.1 uncultured Actinomycetes bacterium | reverse complement strand
TTCTCAATGACACGCCACAGCGCTGAGTATTGGGGTTGACTTGAGACGAATCGAGTCCAGCCGCGAGCTTTCTGAATATCCAAAGCACTTTTAATTTGGGATGCATCCCACTCTGAGAAGCCGATGTAATGAACTTTTCCCTGACGAACCAAGTCCTCAAACGCCTGCAAAGATTCCTCGAGCGGGGTTTCGACATCAAATCGATGGAATTGATAGAGGTCGATATGGTCAGTATTGAGGCGCTTAAGCGAGGCATGGACTGATTCCATAATGTGCTTTCGCGAGAGACCGCGATCATTTTTTCCCTCACCTGTTGGCCAGTAGACCTTAGTGAAGAGCTCATAGGATTCGCGTCGTACGCCCTTAAGCGCCTTACCTAGAACTGTCTCAGCCTTAGTTCCTGCATATACATCTGCAGTATCCAAAGTTGTGATTCCGAGATCGAGTGCGGTCCTTACGCATTTGATCGCAATGTCTTCTTCCACTTGCGTGCCATGTGTAAGCCAATTGCCATAGGCAATCTCTGAGACATACATTCCTGATGAGCCAAGACGACGATATTCCATGCTGTGAAGGCTACCCCGCGTGGCGCTGTAAAGCGATGGCAAAGGATGGTAATTTTCGTCCTAGCCCAGTTCGCTGGCGCTGATAGAAAATGGAGCGAAGTTGGTGAAATTCCAACGCTGTCCCGCAACTGTAATGAAGAGATTTCAGATCATCTTCTAAGTCAGGTCGCCTCTTTTCCTATCGAAGTATCCGACCTCGGAGGAAGGTCGGGCCTTTAGAAGAGCCACTTGGCTCTCTCCGAAAGTCCGAATTATTCCTCCCTCTATTTTCTCTTGAGGGAGCCATTATGAAGTTCACACGCGCAGCTCGCGGGCTGATAATTGCAAGCGCAGTGATCTATCCGATTATTGGGATTGCACCAGCGCAAGCGCGCACTCTTCCAGCGCGAATTATTTCTCTATCACCAAGTGCCACCGAAATACTCTACGGAATTGGTGCTGGACCACAGGTCATTGCTGTTGATGACAACTCCGATTATCCCGCCAATGCTCCACATACGTCCTTGAGTTCATACTCTCCCAATGTGGAAGCAATCGCAGCCATGCATCCCGACCTAGTTATTTTGCAGACTACCGCAACGAAGGCAAGTGACGTTGAAGCCGGGCTCAAGAAACTCAATATAGCCGTTTATATGGAGACAACTCCGTCAAACATCACGGAGGCCTACTCGGAATACACCGATCTTGGCGCCCTCACGGGTCACCCAAGTCGCACTGCTGCATTGATCACCACGATGAAGCAAGAGATAAGTGCGACCGTGGCTCAAGCTTCAAAAAACACGCATATAACCATCTTTGATGAACTTGATCCAGACTCTTTCTATAGTGCAACATCAAACACTTTTATCGGGCAAGTATTTAAAAGTTTTGGTTTTTCAAATATAGCTGATGGCGCAGATACCGCTGATAGCGGTGGATACCCAGCCCTGACACCCGAATACATCGTGCAGGCAAATCCATCTGTGATTCTCCTTGATGATGGAGCTACCGCTAAAGATGTATCGGCTCGTCCAGGATGGAAGACAATTTCAGCGGTAGTTAACAAACACGTAGTAGTCGTTCCGCTCGACATCGCTGATAGGTGGGGACCACGTATTGTCGATCTCTATCGCTTTATCGCCTCCTCAACGAAGAACATTAAGTAAGCCACGAAGTTAGATATGCGATTGCAGACGAGATGAACAACGCAACTGGTGGGGCTATT
>CAIWXY010000068.1 GCA_903916775.1 uncultured Actinomycetes bacterium | reverse complement strand
TTTGATGGCTGGCAGATAGCTAAATAGAACAAGCAAGAACCACACAGAGAAGAGAGAGCCGATTGAGATCGCCACAGAACCATAGAGATTCTCTTGCGCTGCGTTTGTCGCCCAGGTAGGCAGCGTGTGGAAGTGGAGAAGCACTGCTAGTGCGTACTCACCCATGGAAATTGCAAAAGTAATAAATGCGGCACCCAGCGTTGCCGAGCGAATCGCGGGAATGATCACCAAAACCAGCGTCTTCACGGGAGTTGCGCCAAGACTCGATGAGGCTTCAACCAATGTGGGTAAGGCAATTGCCTGAAGGCCAGTGTTGAGAGTTCTATAGACATAAGGCATACAAATGATCACGTAGAAGAAGCAGAGTTCATAAGATGTGGATTGAAGTCGCTTCGGCATTGCAACCTGAGCTCCAATTGCTAAGGAGACGACCGGAATCACAATAGGAAGTAAGCAGAGGATCTCAATAAGGCGAGCCCAGCGACGACCACCTAATTGAACGTAGACAACTGTTGGAATCATCAAGAATAGAAGAAGCAGGACTGAGACTCCTGCAATTCGTAGACTTGTTAGGAGCGCTGGGCCAAAACCAAGCTGATGGAGAATCCAGGTGTAGTTAGCAAATGTATGGCCTTTTCCGCCATATCCGCGAAGTGAATACTCAGCAGCCGCCAAAAAGGGTGTAATAAAGAAGAAACCTGCTGCGATCAAAATGATGCGGTCTGACCAACCTAATGCTCGTTTCATTTCTTTCTCGACACTCTCATGACAAGCGCATAAAGACCAAATACAAGAACGCAGACAATGATCATTCCCATCGCAAGCGCATCACCCTGATTAGCCTGATCGGCAAGGACTTCGCCATTGACAAGATTGCCGATCAAAAGCGGAACAAGTGGGATCGTGCCGTTAGACATCGCGGCCGCGGTTGCGTACGCAGAGAATCCACTGGCGAACAAGAGTAAGCACGAGGATATAAACGCTGGCGCTAACACCGGAATCACAACAAAGCGGAGATAGGCAATGCGAGAGCCACCTAACGTTTCGTTGGCTTCCTGCCACTCCACTTTCAAGTTTTCTACCGCAGGGATAAAAATGATCACCATGAGAGGCGCCTGGAAGAAGCAATAAACGAGGAGAATGCCCCAAAAATTATAAATATCGAAGGCGCCGCCATAAATATCCCAGTGAAATACATTGAGCAGGATTTTGGTAACGAGTCCTTCTTGTCCAAAAGCCGCAATGAAGCTAAATGCCAGTGGGATTCCACCAGTACTCGTGAGAACTCCTGCAGCAGCAATAATGAGCTTGCGAGCGTGGCCCTGGGTTTTAACTACAGCCCAGCAAATGAGTGCGCCGATGATCGCTGATATTGCCATCGAATAGGCAGCTAGCTCAAAAGAGCCGATAAATGCATTTCGATAATCTCCGCCAAATAGAGCTTTGTAAGCAGAGGCGGTGAGATGATGACGTGAATCATGAATCGATTCATTAAATACAACAGCTAACGGATAGAAAAAGAAATATCCAACAAGTGCTAGGAATGGCAGTATTCCAAGAAATGACTTATCAAACCGGAACGCTCTCTTTGCAACAGGCAGAGCACCCTCAGCCGTTTGATGGCTGAGGGTGCTCTGGACTGAAGTCTGTGAC
>CAIWXY010000067.1 GCA_903916775.1 uncultured Actinomycetes bacterium | reverse complement strand
CCAAACCCAGAATCAACGCGATACGCGCAAAACTTGACAAACATGCACTTTTGTTGCAGCATCGCGCTATGACAAGCAAACAGCTACGCGCGTGGCATCGCATCCAAGACATAGAGATGCGCGTGGATCAGCGATACGACATGCGTAAAGCTCTCGCCACGCAAGTACAGCGACGCCTCATCGATGCGCGGAAAATGCGACTCGCCGCTACCAACCCATCTATAATCAATCGGCGCTCCTACATCTGGGGGGAATAGTGCCAATCGCACTGCTACAGGGGTGCAGGCGCAGACTAACGCGAGTAACACTCGCGTACATGGACTCGTTGCCAATCTCGAAGATCAGACACTAAATCCGATGCTGGAGCAGATATGGCAGCTTATCTGCATGTTCCTTGACCCGCAGCAGATTATGACGATCCTCGGCCCCGAAGGACAAGGATTCCAAGTTGATCCTGTGGATATTCTCAACGCCGATCCGAAGTTCAAGCTCAAGACCGCAAACAACATGAAGATGCGGGCGGCAATGCAGGGAGGTGGTCTACAGACGCTTACGCAGTACGTCTTGAATCCTGAGATCATCACGGCAATGGGCGAGCAACAGCAAAAAACGCTGGATATTGAGCAATTCACCGAGTTCTATCTCGACGTATACAACGTCAAGGCATTCAACCTATTCCGTCCAATGACTCCGCAGGAATTGCAGGCGGCGCAACAGCGTCAACAACAGGCGGGAATGGAGAAGATGAGCTTGCAGCAAGCTCGAATGACAGCCATCTCTACCGATGCTCACGAACGCGATGAAACTCAGATCATCGTGGCAACCTTAAACGCGCTTGCACAGATCGGGGCACTCAATGAGGTACTTGGAATTGCGCGGGATGCGGAGATTAAATCGGCACAGATTCTTGAGGGACAGTGATGATAGCTTGGACTGAAAAAAACCGGAAAACATACTTCCTGCTGGAATCTACCGGAAATTTGCTTCTTAAAAGGTTTCCGCAAGACGAAACTTTGCGGACAAAGATTAGCACAACACTCAAGTCGTTGCGAGATATGGGGATTCTTCGTGGAAGCCGATGACCTTCAACTCGCTATCTCCTATGCGGAACTTGCGCAATCGCTTGCCTTCCGCGACTTCCTGCAATTTCAGAGGGCAGAGTGTGAACGCTTGGAACTTGCTGCATTGAACGCGCCAGCAACCGACTTTGAGGCTTGCCGTTCGGCTATCATTGCATGGCAGCAAAGACGTTTGGTTGTGAAGACTTTGGAGCAAACCGTAATCGACTCGGCAAACGCGCTAAAATCAGAAGAAGTGGAGAATAACGATGCCCGACCCGATCCAAGCAGAACCGACCGTTCCGGCTGGTAGTGGTGATGCAGACTTTGATGCAGCCTTAGCAGAAGTTTCCGTACCTGTAATCCCGGCAGACGCCCCTCCCGTTGATGCAGAGCACATCCTGCGTGAAGTGCATACATCAGAGGAACCTAAGACCTCGGCTTGGTATTGGCACGATGAGATTGACAAGCACTTCGCAGGCGTAAAATGATTTTGTTCGCACTACAACTCACAAGCAATTAGGTTACTTCATGAAAAAGGATCTGCATAATGAATCCCACTCACTTAGCATCTTTGTTAGAAACTCTTGGAGCTTGTGAAGAAGCTTTAGACTGGGCTAAGGGAAAAAGTTTACACGAGGTTTGGACTTCGTGTAAACGTGGGGATTGGTTAATGTGGCTTTGTTTCAAAATGCAAGATAAGGTGGGTTGGCCAACTACAACGAACATGAACAGCGATAGTAATGAAATCGGGTTGCATGAGACTGTGGGGCATGGTATAGCCGGGCTTTGTGATGAATATGTTTACT
>CAIWXY010000066.1 GCA_903916775.1 uncultured Actinomycetes bacterium | reverse complement strand
CTACATCCCATCACTGATCGTGAACTTCTCTGGCTCAACCGCTAAGTGGTCAGTCTGGGTTCAGCAGAACCTGGTTAAGGGCGATCACCCTATCTACATCATTTCCTACGCGCTTCTCATCATCTTCTTCACCTACTTCTATGTTGCAATTACATTCAACCCAGATGAAGTTGCAGATAACATGAAGCAGTACGGTGGATTTATCCCTGGTATTCGTGCTGGAAAGCCAACTGCGCAATATCTCCAATACGTACTTTCTCGCATCACCGCTCCGGGTTCTCTATACCTAGCATTTGTTGCGATCATTCCGATCATTGCTTTGATCATGTTCCAAGCATCAACCAACTTCCCATTCGGTGGAACTGCGATCTTGATCGTTGTTGGTGTTGGACTTGATACCGCTAAGCAGATTGAAAGCCAACTACAACAGCGTTCATACGAAGGCTTCCTTCGCTAATGCGCTTAATCCTGGTTGGTCCACCAGGTGCCGGTAAGGGAACTCAAGCAGTTCACTTGGCTGCGCACTATTCCATTCCACATATCTCAACTGGAGATATCTTTCGCGCCAACATCAAGGGCGAAACAGAGCTTGGAAAACTTGCTAAGTCATATATGGATGCAGGAAATCTTGTTCCTGACTCAGTGACTAACGAGATGGTGAAAGATCGCCTTGCACAAGGAGATCTTGGTAACGGCTTTTTGCTCGATGGATATCCACGAAACATTGGACAAGCAGAGTTTCTTGGCGATGTACTCGCTACCTTAAAAACCCCACTAGATGCTGTTCTAGAGCTCGCAATTGAGAACTCTGAGATCATCAAGCGCCTATCAGGTCGTCGCATCTGTCGTGGCTGTGGGGCGAGTTATCACGTTCTTTTTGAGAAGCCAGCGGTCGCAGATATCTGCGATAAGTGCGGGGGAGAGCTTTACCAGCGCGTCGATGATCAAGAAGATGTCATTGCACATCGCCTCAATGTTTATGCAGAGCAGACTGCTCCTATTGTGGAGTTTTATCGCAACGCCGGACTTCTAAAAGTCATTAGCGCTCTTGGTGATGTTTCCGAGATCAGCGCTCTTGCAATTTCAGCGCTCGGAAATTAAAGGGCTCTTGCAGGTATGAGCATTCAGATTAAAACCCTCGATCAACTTAAGTTGATGCGTAAAGCTGGATTGATCGTGGGTCAGGCGCTTGAACTTATGCGTGCTGCGGTCGCCCCTGGTGTTACGTCATTAGACCTCGATGCCATCGCTGCTGATTTTCTTAAGAAGAATAATGCGCAACCCTCATTTTTGAATTATCACGGCTACCCCAACGTTATCTGCGCCTCGGTCAATCAAGAGGTAGTTCACGGAATTCCGAATGAACGACCAATGGTTGAGGGCGATGTTATGTCAATTGATTTTGGCGCGATCGTCGAAGGCTGGCATGGCGATTCTGCGATCTCAGTTGGAGTCGGCCAGGTCTCGCCAGAAAATCAATTGCTGATGGATACCTGCGAAGGCTCGATGTGGGCAGGAATTGCCGCGGCGAAAGTCGGCGGACACCTCACCGATCTCTCGTACGCGATTGAGCAGTACATCAAGTCTGAGAATAAATATGGCAAATATGGAATTGTCCGTGAATACGGCGGCCATGGCATTGGCACCGAGATGCACCAAGATCCGCACTTGCTCAACTATGGCCCGGCGGGAATGGGTCCAGAGCTCAAGGCTGGCATAGCGCTCGCTGTCGAGCCAATGATCACCCGCGGGACTGAGAAGATGCGCGTTCTCTCCGATGATTGGACTGTCGTGACGGGGGATGGCTCATTTGCCGCCCACTTCGAGCAATCCTTCGCCCTTTTGCCAGATGGCAAGCCTTTTGTCCTGACCGCCCTCGATGGCGGCAAGGCCAAGCTAGGGGAGCTAGGGGTCGAGATCTCGGATCTGCTGGTCTAGTCGGTCTAGCTGAAGCAGTAGCACAGTTAGCTCGCGGATTTCGTATTTTCGCCCTTTGACCTTAGGATTGCCCTCTGCCTAGAAATGGGCGGCACAACCTTTGGGTGTAAAAACCCAAGTCACTCAACCCTGTTCAGAAACGTAGGTACTGCTTGGCTAAGAAAGATGGCGCAATCGAAATCGAAGGCACCGTAGCTGAAGCATTGCCCAACGCAATGTTCCGAGTTGAACTTACAAATGGACATAAAGTTCTTGCACATATCAGCGGCAAGATGCGACAGAACTACATTCGCATCCTTCCTGAAGATCGTGTGATTGTTGAACTCAGTCCATATGACCTCACACGAGGTCGAATCATTTATCGTTATAAGTAAAAATACTTTTACTTATTCAAGTGTGAAAGAGGATCATCGTGAAAGTTAAGCCAAGCGTGAAGAAGATTTGCGACAAGTGCAAAGTCATTCGTCGTAATGGTCGCGTCATGGTCATTTGCGAGAACCTTCGTCACAAGCAACGCCAAGGCTAAATAAAAGGCTGATAAAACAGCCAATAAATAGCGTGTAAAAAAAACCGAATACGCGTGATGTAACTGAAGAGAAATCTTCAGACCCTCGGACTGGTAGGCCGAGGCCCAGTTACCCAACTGGGGACATTGCGAAGGACCTTCCAGATTAAAGAAAAAGGGTAAGCGATATGGCACGTCTTGTTGGTGTCGATCTACCTAGCGAAAAGCGAGTCGAGATCGCACTCACCTATATTTTCGGGATTGGATTGACCCGCGCGCACGCAACACTCGCTGCGACCGGCATCAACCCAGATACCCGCGTTAAAGATCTTCAAGAGCCAGAATTGGCATCGCTTCGTGAATTCATCGAAGCAAATTATAAAATCGAAGGTGACCTTCGCCGCGAAATCGCAAGCGATATCCGCCGCAAGGTTGAAATCCAGAGCTACCAAGGTATCCGTCACCGCAAGGGCCTTCCAGTTCGTGGTCAGCGCACACATACAAATGCGCGTACTCGTAAGGGACCTCGTAAGGCAATCGCTGGTAAGAAGAAGGAGACCAAGTAATGGCCGCTGCTAAGACAAAGGGCGCTGCTAAGGCTGGCGCAAAGGGCAAAGTTAAACTTCGCAAGAAGGAAAAGAAGAACATTGCACTTGGACAAGCTCACATCAAGTCCACCTTCAACAACACAATCATTTCAATCACAGATCCTTCCGGCGCTGTTATCTCTTGGTCATCTGCTGGTCAGGTTGGCTTCAAGGGTTCACGTAAGTCAACACCGTTCGCAGCACAACTTGCCGCTGAAGCAGCAGCACGTCGCGCACAAGAGCACGGTCTCAAGAAGGTTGATGTATTTGTTAAGGGACCAGGTTCTGGTCGCGAAACAGCTATCCGTTCATTGCAGGCTGCTGGACTTGAAGTTGGAGCCATCTCAGATGTCACTCCTGCTCCACACAACGGTTGCCGCCCACCAAAGCCTCGTCGAGTTTAAGGAAGGAAGAGAATAAATGGCTCGTTATACCGGAGCAGATTGCAAGCGCTGCCGTCGCGAAAAAGTTAAGCTCTTTCTTAAGGGCTCTAAGTGCGATGGTCCAAAGTGTCCTATTGAGTCACGTCCATATCCACCAGGACAACATGGTCGTGGCCGTTCCAAGGAATCTGAGTACCTACTCCAGATGCGTGAGAAGCAGAAGTGCGCACGTATGTATGGTGTTCTCGAAAAGCAATTCCGCGGATACTACGAAGAGGCTAACCGCCTTCAGGGCAAGACTGGTGAAAACCTTCTCGTTATTCTCGAGACTCGTCTCGATAACGTCGTCTTCCGCGCTGGCTTTGCAAAGAGCCGCGACATGGCACGCCAACTAGTTCGTCACGGACATTTCTTGGTGAACGGCAAGAAGGTAAACATTCCTTCATTCCGTGTCACACCAATGGACATCATCGATGTCGTCCCTGGCTCACTTGATACCACTCCTTTCATCGTTGCAAGCGCTGAGTTGGGTGACAAGGCTGTTCCAGCATGGATGGAAGTTGTCGGAGCCAAGATGCGTATCTTGATTCACGCAGCCCCAACCCGCCCAATCATCGACACTCTTATCCAAGAGCAATTGATCGTTGAGCTCTACAGCAAGTAATTAGTCGTAAAAAAATTATAAGCAGGAGATCAAATAGTGGATCTCCCCAACGTATGGAGGAACTAAGTGCTCATT
>CAIWXY010000065.1 GCA_903916775.1 uncultured Actinomycetes bacterium | reverse complement strand
GCGACCTGTCCCAAGCTGACTGGTGCCATCTCAACTCTTGAAGGCTCTGGGATGATGGCGCAAATGCAGGCCAGACTTGCCACAGATCCTGAGTTGGCTGGTGCATATCGCGCAGCGCATGATGACTATCTAGCAGCTCGAGCAGCTTTAGGAATGGAAGTTCCTGAAGTCGATGGAATTAGCGCTGGCGGAATGCCGGACCGAGTTAAATGCTTACACTCACTTGCAGCGCATGCACTTGGTGCTGGCCCAGGAGTTAATCCCTTCGGAGATGAAGCACTTGCTGCGCTGCCACAATGGTGGAAGGACTCTCCGTGCGAGTAGCTGCCATTGATTGTGGAACAAACTCAATTCGCTTATTAGTGGCAGACATTGATGGCAACAACTTCCGTGAAGTAGTACGTGAAATGCACGTAGTACGTTTAGGTGCTGGTGTTGATAAAACTCATGCTTTTGATCCAGCAGCGATCGAGCGGACACTTGCTGCAACAAAAGAATATTCAGCAATCATCGCTAGTAAGGGTGTAGAGAAAATTCGTTTCTGCGCCACCAGCGCAACTCGCGATGCCACCAATCGCAATCTCTTTATTGACGGAGTGAGAGAAATATTAGGAATTGAACCTGAAGTAATTCCAGGAACAGAAGAGGCTGCGCTCTCATTTAGTGGCGCGACCAAAGAGTTGGATCTAGCACTCGCCCCATATCTGGTAGTCGATATAGGTGGGGGATCAACGGAGTTTGTTCTTGGCAGCGAGAGAGTTGAATTCGCGCGCAGCGTCAATATTGGCTGCGTGCGAATGTCTGAGCGACATCTCACTATGCAGCCTCCGAGTGCGCAGTCGCTAGCTTCGGCTATCGAAGACATTGATACGGCTATCGGCGAGGCCGCCGAAACGGTTCCCTTTAGTAAAGCTAAAACACTGATTGCAGTGGCAGGAACTGCCACAACTGTTGCAGCGGCAGCGTTGCAACTTAGCCATTACGACCGATATTCGATCCATTTAGCTCGTATCTCAGTTCAGAAAGTGCATGAAGTAGCCTCGATGTTTGCGGCGATGACGCGAGAAGAGATTGCTGCGTTGCCATATATGCATCCAGGCCGGATCGACGTAATCACTGCTGGTTCCTTGGTTCTCTCTCGCGTCATGCTTGCAACAGGAGCGCAAGAATTTGTCGCGAGTGAGTCAGATATTTTGGATGGAATGGCCTGGAGCCTTGGTAGCCAAAAGTAAGAAATACCTCACGATTGAGGCACTTGATAAAGCAATCATCAAGTGCACGTTGTGTCCACGGCTCGTTGAATGGCGTGAAGAAGTAGCGATTGTTAAACGCAAATCCTATTCCGAAGAAGATTATTGGGGGAAGCCCGTCCCGGGATTCGGTGATTCGAAAGCTGAGATTGTGATTGTGGGATTGGCTCCGGGAGCACATGGTGCTAATCGAACAGGAAGAATATTTACCGGTGATTCTTCGGGAGATTTTCTTTACTCATCACTCTACCGTGTGGGTCTAGCAAAGATTCCAACGAGCGAGAGTGCAGATGATGGCCAGGAGCTCTATAAGACACGAATTCTCTGTGCCGTGCGTTGCGCGCCGCCTGATAACAAACCAACCGTGGAAGAGAAAGCGATCTGCGCACCATTTATGGCAGCAGAAATTAATCTCCTTATGCCAACAGCAAAGTCATTTGTGGCCTTGGGCAATTTCGCATGGACTGGACTCTTGGCGCAACTTGTGAATATGGGTTTTGATATTCCAAGCCCACGGCCCAAGTTCGGTCATGGCGTCAGCTTCAGTACTCAATCCCCAGATGGGAAAGCAGTACGTGTTATTGGTAGTTATCATCCAAGTCAGCAGAATACTTTTACAGGCAAGCTCACCCCAGCCATGTTAGATGGGATCTTCAATCTCGCGCTTAAGAACGGTTAAAAGCTAAGCCCAGGTGAGTTTTCGCACCACATTTAGAGCAATTGCAAAAGCATTACCAATAAATAGTGCAAACATGAGTGTGCCAAGACCTACACGACCACCAAGCAACCATCCAATAGTCATCACAATAATTTCAAGAGTCAGCCGCACTCGTCCGACTCTGATACCAGTTACTCGATGAAGTCCTGTCATTAGACCATCACGAGGTCCAGGTCCAAGTCCACACGTGATGTACAGGGACGAACCAATGCCGATGATGGCTATGCCAGCGACGACGTAGAGGAATCGGATGAGAAAATTATGATGCTGAATGGGGAACCAATCGGTACCAATCTGAAGCGCAAACGCGATCACAATGATATTTGCGACAGTGCCAAATCCTGGCCACTGCTTGAGCGGAATCCATAGGAGTAACACAACTAAGCTGATGAAAAAAGT
>CAIWXY010000064.1 GCA_903916775.1 uncultured Actinomycetes bacterium | reverse complement strand
TATTCAGTCCTTTTTCCCACTCGAACCATTCAGTTTCCTTGGGAATCAACTTAAAATCAAGATCACCAACATATCAGACTCAACGACCACTGCCACAAAACTCATTATGAAGGAAAATTCGTTTTACTACTCTTCAAAGGCCAACGTCAGTGAGTTAGAGCCCGGAGCCTCTGTCCGTATCGATCTTGATGGCAGCGTGCGCGGCATGCCTGGAGTGTTAGACATTCCTGAATATCATGTGTTCACGATAGACGGCGAGATAACGCGAATAAAGACCTGTGCGTGGGCGTACACGGGCGTTATTCGGGAAATGATTCCAAAAACCGCAGAATACAACGGCAAATACAAGATCTTGCTGTTCGGAATCGCTGGATCCGGCAAGTCTTCATTTATTAACGGAGTACATACATTATTCACGAAGGGATATTCAATTTGTCATGATGCTGCGCAAGCTGGTGGTACAGATTCTCATTGCACCAAAGCAGTGACATACCACGATGTGGACACAGAAGATTCCGGCAACCTGCCCCTGCAACTTGTCGACGTGTGGGGACTCGATCTAGAAACCTACAGAAGGTCTGAGGTTTTGAAGGCTTTGTGCGAAGGGTTGATGCCAGTCACTGGGTACACAATGGACCACAATATCAGAGCGCTCAAGGATTCCCCAATGATCGCGCGGATACAGGAGACAGCTCCATCACGAATGATTCATGCGGTGCTCTTCTTCGTGCGATATGGTGATCTTGGCAATGAAAATCTGATGCAAGCCGTTGAAAAGAATTTCAAAGATCTGGGTGATCTGGGGTACAATCCTCTCGTGATTGTATCAAGGATCGACGAAGTAGACAAAAATGCATTGGTCCACCCCAGCTCGGTAAAATTTCGAATCAGGAATTATGTCCGACCACACCACAGATGAGTGCTCGAAGTTAATTCATTCTTACTCGGTTGCAGGAAGACAGTGAAGGGCAAATGGCCCGCCGGAGATTTGCCGATACGTTGAAGGTGCCACTTGGCAAGGTATATCTTCTTCAGAACAATTTGTCGCTCGAAAAGAACTTTCTCATCGACCGTCAGATACTGCACATCCTCAAGGCAGCCATGGATGCTTGTGTGCAATTCGAGAAGCGTCCCGCTACAAGGAAGCGAAGGAGAACTGAGGATCTCGAGGATGGAGGTTGCAGCACCTTCGACTTCGGTGAGCCAGTCACTTTTGGCTCTTATATCTGGGGTCGCCATCCATGGTGATAGAGCGTTGCTAGCTAGGTTCCTTAGCCCTCACCGCGTGATGAATAGCGGGAAATCCCAGATGAAGTATTGGCTCGCTAGCACAATTTGCCAACTGATTCCTTTCTTTGTTTTTTTGTGAAACAGGCTCTGCATTCTGAAACGAAATAGGACTGAGCGAGTTACTTCCACTGCGCCGGAGGTCACAACAGCGTGCCTATTCGATGCATTACCTATTCCTTAGGATTTACTGTCGAATTTCTCGCTGGAGACTCCAGTTCGGGGTTGTATGATGCGACTGGCGTGACTCCCGATAGAGTCGAGGCGATTGCTCCTAGTCAGCGTGCGACAATTTTTTAGCGGTTTACGCAGCGTTGTGCTGGTCGATTGGTTCCGTCGATTCCGTCGACGTTGCATGGGAATTGCTACATCTCATAACGTCCTGCTCAACCTGAGTATATTCTGGGTATCCGATTCCATTTGCCTGATCCGCAGCTCGAATTTCCGGCCAATGTGGTCGCTGCTGGCTCAGTCCAGCGCCTGTGGATGGCACCTAGTGGTGCATGGCCCTAAGCCTCATGTGGCCAACTTCACGCTGCCTGCTGTGAAGAGCTGAATTGAGGCCATTTGAGCAAAGCATGGGGAAAAGATTATATATTGAGATGGTTGTGTGTATGTAATTAGAGAACAGCAACAATAGAAATTTCGACATTATGAAATGGCGCTCTTTATTCAAATAGAGGTAGCTGGACCTCTGATGCTCCTTGTCTGTCTTTAGTGCCTTTCTTTTTGTGGTTGGTTTCTGCGATTCTCCGTGTTGGCTGTCTGATCATTCTCACAGGGAAATATATTTGATGCCCTTCTTCATTCTATGATGCATAATAACAATCATGTAAAAATGACGTGTCACAGATGCATACCTTGTAAATGCTCAGATGAGCAGAGAACAATCGCACTATCAACGTC